>CAIKKV010000548.1 GCA_903828035.1 uncultured bacterium | reverse complement strand
GGTTCCGCACGCCCCGGCTGATTGTGTCCAGACCGATCCCGCACCTGCTTTAAAGCAACTGTTGAGGGAACGGATTTCACAGGGGAAACGGCGTTTCTGCTATGTGGGCGCTTTGAGCTATTTCCTCAAAGAGCCCGGAGGGTCCCCCTATGAATGCATCTATCGCACGGTGGTGGAGACCGTGCGGGGAGCGGGCTTGGAGTTGTCCGAGATCGATATTCCCGAGGATGCGAAGGAAGCGGACTGGGCCCGCTTAGGCAAGGGCATTGCGGACGGAACGGTTCTGGTGTCCGGTCATCCGCGCCTGGCGCTGGTTTGCGAAGGGGATCGCCCGCGCCTGGAGATGATCTCGTATACGGAGTTCCGGGGAACCCTGGAGCTCGCCAAGGATCGTATGACCATCCTGTATCTGGGGCTGGAGATGGTCGGGCGTTCCGCCGCGGAGTTGCTGCAATCGCGGGTTCGCTCGGGCAATAGCCTCCCGGCCCGGACCGTGCGGCTGACGCCCAAGGTCATCAAGCCGGGCGCCGCGGTTTAATCCGGATTACGCGCCAATTTCGGCCCTCGCGAGTTCAACCCACCGGGCCAGGCGGCCGGGCTCTTCGTTAAGGGTGTGGACGTCTTTCATGATGATCTCGAGGCGACAGCCCCTGGCCGCATCAAGGGTTTTGCGCAGGTCGGCGCGGATGGCGGCCTCGTCGAAGATTCCGGTGCTGATCAGGGTGGGGCTTGCCTTGCGCGAGAAGACGTAATCCCGGCCCAGTTCCCGGCCCATGATCTCCTGGTCGCACCAGGGCGAGACGGAGACGCGCGCCAGGTGCGGGATGCGCCTGACGTGGGACCAGCGGCTGTGCACCGGTTCGCAACACCCGTAGTAAATCCGGCCGAACTCCGCGGCGAGGTCGCGCTGGTAGGGAAAGATGAACTCCTCGAATTGATCCGGCCCCACGCCGACCGTCTCCTGCGATTCAAGCAACAGCCATAAATCCTTCATCCGGGCCGGCGCGCCCTCCGGCAGGCCGGCCTGAGGCAGCTGGCGCGTGTAGCCGATGCTGCCGGAGCCGATGGTGTCGTTGCCGTTGTTGAGTGTGAGCAGCCCTTCCTTTTCCAGCCACCGGGCATAGGCCCGGTGATCATCGCGCAGGAAGGCCATGAGCCGGTGGATGCCCTCCGGGTTGTCCATCAGGTAGATCATGAAGTTGTCGAGGCCGACCAGCTCGATGGCCCGGCAGGTCATGCCAAAGGTCCACCAGAAGCCGCCCCGCACGACCACGGGAAGGATGCCGCCAAAGACCGCCTCCATCGCTGCTTTCTTCGCCTCCGTCGCCTCGCGATCCACGGAAAAAGAGCGGGGCTGGAGCTTGGCGAAATCCTTGTCGAGATCAAGGATCGGGGGATCCCAGCGGCGCGAGCCCATCTGTCCGTCGTTGTCGCCCTTGTGGGTAACAATTTCAACGCCGTAGTCTCCGGACTTGACCGCCCACCCGCAACACATCCAGGGCTCGACGACGTGGTCGTCGCGGAGTGTCTCGAACTGCCAGATTTCGGTGCGCAAGGCCTGCTCCAGGGAGCGCGCCTTCTTGTCTTCGCACTGTAAGGGCTCCGTCAGGACCGGGTGGGCCCGGTCGCGGACGCCCTGAACCTCGGCCAGGATCAGCGGCCGGGCGGGCAACCCCTCGTCAAGCTGGTACCAGAGCCGCTTGCGTTCCTGGTTCACCGGATCCTGCGCGATCCGCGCCTTGCGCTCGGCCAGGCGCCGGAGAATATCGGTGTCATGTTGTGTGAAGGGAGCTTGGCTCATGGCTGGCTTTCGTGACTTACGGGAGTGTTTGTTTCCGGCCAAAGGGAGTTGATCCGGTCGACGGTGCGATTCACTAGAATCTGCCCGCCATCGGGGCCGACCCGGTTGTCCCCGGCGAGCGCGCTGTAGCCGCCGGCGTCGACCGCCCGCTGGGTGGGCAGATAGGAGAGAAAGCCGTCGGTCAGTTCGAGTACGAACGTCTGATCGGCCTTGCTGCGGGCCTTTATCTGCGTGCCGTAATCGTGGAAAAGCTCAAACGGATTGGTGGCGATGGCGATGTCGCCGATTCGCAGGACATGCACGTCGACGCTTAACGTCTGTGCCGCCTCGTGTTTCGCGAAGCGGTCGATCGTTTTTTGAAAGGCCCCGATTTGGGGGCTGTTCGGCTTTTTTTGTTTCAAGGCCTCGATCGCCTTTTTCGCGACTTCCACATCCCGCGCCGTCACCTGGCGAAGGGGCAGGTTAATCGTTTCGATCGCGTGGGCGAAGGCCGCATTGGTTCGAATATCGTTCCGGGTGAGTTCGCGGACGTCGTTGACTTCGCGGGCGATGCGGCGACCGATGTCGCCTGTTCGGGTCAACCCGCGTAGTTTCAGCATCCGCAACTCGGCGGGCTTGCGGATCATCCAATGAGGAGACAGGTCGCCGCAGGCGTCGGGCCAGCCCAGGACGAGCCCTGTGCCCAACTGCTCGCGCACGTCGTGCCAGAAGTCGGCGCTGATGAACATGCTATGCTCAAGAACCTGTGCGGGGCAGGCTACATTGACACCGGAGGCCAGGAGCTTTTTCTGGTCATCCCAGAAAAATAGAAGTTCGAGGCCGTCATCGTTTCCTCCTTCAATATGGTCAAAATCGGGAGCGGCGGTATCGCCATACATTTTCGCCTCGTCGCCGGCGTAAACAGCGCGGCGGTTGATGCCGATCGAGGCACTTCCCAACCCCCAGCTGACGCCCCCCGGCTTGCGCTGTTTCCAGGCGTTGGTGCAGACGTCCGACAACCGGTCCGCCAGGATCGCGGTGTAGGCACCCCGCGGCATCACGCCTTCCTGGGGAAGGGTGTAGAAGTTCTCTTCGGTGACGGGAGCCGTGTGCGTATGCGTGGCGGTCAGGACCAGTTTGCGGGGGTCAAACTCCGGCAGCTTTTCCCGCAAGCGGGTGCGCACCGCTTCCACAACCTTCGGGTAGAAGCCGATGAGGTCGCAGGAAAGCAGGATCGCCTGATCCCCGGTTTTCCCGCCTTCGCGCGCCTCGATCGCCACGGCGGTGGCGGTCAGCGGGGATTGGACGCCTTTCGAGAGGCGCGTCTTGAACTGTCCGGCGAGGGCGACGGTTTTGTCCGGGGTGGTGTCGATCCGGGCCGCCCCGATATGCAACTCGGCGGCGGAGGCGCTGAGGGCGAGCGCGCTGATGAGAAAAAGGGTTTTAGTCAGCAGCGCGCTCATGGCCGGTCAGTCCGCTTTTATTACGGGTTTCACGGGGGCGGTCACCTTGGGAAGGCCGGCAATCTTGCGGAACTTCGTGGTCCCGGCGACGTAGACGTCGCCGTCCAGGAATGCGATCGAGTTGTCTTCCATCTTGCCCACGGGAAACACCTCGGCGGTTTTCGGATTGATGCGGGCGAGGACGCCGTTCATGGTTGCCCAGATGAAGCCATCGGGCCCCATGGTGAAGGCGTACCGCCACTTTTTGATGGCGGAAATCCCGGTCTCGGGCGCCCGCGGGACGATCTTGGTCCAGAGTATCTTTCCGGCGGCCGGATCGAATCCGTAGAGCAGGCCGCTTTGCGAATCCTTTGAGGGGGCGTAGCCCATCACCAGCCCCGGCACCGACTCGGCAATGTAGCCGGGCATGGGCGTGAGCCGCTCGTCATCGAGCTGTTGCGTAATCGCCTGCTTCGTTGTGTCATAGACGAACAGGCGGCCGCGAGGCGGGATGAGATCGGGATTGTTTTTGTCGGGGGCGGCTTTGGTGGAACAGACGATGTAGCGGCCGTTGTCGGCCGAGCACATCCAGAAGATGGGGTAGTTGTCGAAAGGCAGATGCAGGCCGCCGGCCTTCTTGGCCCGTGTGTCCCACCAGCCCAGGCCGCCCCCGTTGCCGATGCGCACCACCTTGCCGCCGTAGTAGACGCGGCCGTCGGCGCCGGACGCCGTGGCGATGGGCATGTGCACGTCCGTAAACTCCTTGAGCTGCCCCATGTTCGCCGGGTTGGAATCGGCCGTGGCGCGCAACTCCCGGCTGCCCGCCATGTCCGCCGGCGGCGCGTCGGGGCTCTTGCCCACGGTCCACGGCCTGGACGGATCGTAGATCCACACCTCTGAGCCCGCGTAACCGCAGAGGAAAATTTTCTGATCGAAGGCAGAGACGGAATAGATCGACAACGTCGGGCCGAGCGGCTTGCGCAGGCCGGTTTTCGGGTTGAAGGTCACCGCACGGCCGTACCCTTCCGTGACGGCGAAGAGGGAGCCATCGGGCATGGGGACCATGCGCCGGATGGAGGAGGGGGTGAAACTCACAGACAGGTCGAACCGCTGCCACTCGCCCTTTGTGACTTTTGCTGCCGCGGCCTTTGCCTCGTCGGTGTAGCGGTACCAGACGCGCACGTCGCCCGCCAGGTCAACCGGACCCCGGAAAACCTGGATTCCGTTTGGCGGGGGGTCGTTCTCGTCGAAGGCGCCCATGAAGTTCGGGCGTGGGGAGGCATACTTGTCGTTGGTCCAGGGCGGGATGGGGGTATCCATATGTTTCACCGGCGCGCACGCCGTCAATTGGCCGTCGCGCAGCCAGAATGTGTTTGTCGTGTCCTGGGGGCCCCCCTTGAGTCCGGTGATGCTGACGTAGACCCCGGGATAGTTGTTGTTGGAGCGGAAGTGGATGGTATTCCGGTCGCCCATGAAGCGCTCGGTTTCGGCGATCACCTTGCCCTGGCGCGTCTTGGTATTCATGCCGAGCACCCGCCACGGGCTGTGGCCCAGGGAGGCGTAGATCCAATCGCCGTCGACTATAATGCGACGGTACTCCCAGGCGGCATTGGGATTTTCAGGGCCGGCCTCGCCCAGGAAATCGCCCTTCAGCGTGACGGGGTCGATCGTGTAGAAAGCCGGCTGTTTCCGCTTGGTGGTGAGCGGTCCGAACCCGCAGAGGAGCGTGCCGTCGTTGTTGGGGGTGACTAATCCCTCGGTGCCGAAAGTGACATGATCGCCATCCTTATCGCCAAGGGGATACCCCCCGAACTTCAGCTCGTTGGTTGAAGGGTCATAGACGAACATGCAAACGGGCCCGTAGCCAGCTACGATATAGGCCTTTCCGTTCAGGACATAAAAGCGGTTAAGGTGAAAGCCGAACTTGATCGAGGTAAGCTCTGGAAGGGTGAACTTTTTGAGTTCTTTCGTGCCGGTATCGTAGACGAAGGCCTGATTCGGCCCGGGGTAGGCGGGGTAATAGAAAACAACCAGGTCAAAGGTCTTTCCATCGGGATTGGGCACCCACCATAAGGGTCCCTGCCAGCAGGAGTCGGGGCCGTCGGCCAATTCATTGAACTTCAGCTCC
>CAIKKV010000547.1 GCA_903828035.1 uncultured bacterium | reverse complement strand
CTTCTCCTCGCCGCGACCGTTGTATTCCTGGTCTTCCTCTGGAAGCGCAACTGGCAGGAAAGCAACCTCTGGAAACGGCTCTCACAGCGGCTTCCGGAAGGGATGGCCGTCCATATCGGACGCATCTATGGGGCGTTGTACGATTTCAAGAGCCGCCCCGTCGTGCTGGCCCGGGCCTTCATCCTATCCCTCGGCGTGCATCTCTTCTCCCTGGTGGCCTGCATCTTTTTTGCCGAAGCCATTGGCGTCCACCTGTCGGCTTTCCATGCCTTCACGCTCTTCCCCCTCCTCGGAGCGCTGGGCTCCATTCCCGTCACCCCCGGCGGATTCGGTTTCCGGGAGGGAATGTCGATCGTCGTATTCGGAACCATCGGCATCGCGCCCCTTCCCGCTTTCCTGCTCTCCCTGCTCCCCCACCTCAGCATCCTGCTCTGGAGCCTCTTCGGCGGCCTTCTCTATCTGGCCGAGCCCTTGTCCGCCCGCCCTTCCCCGGCGGAAATAGCGACTGATTGATTACCTGTTTGATGGGTTGATTAAACAGGCCCGTTTTTGTACTCTCAGTCCCAATTGAAAGCAGAAAGACCGCGGCGACGCCGCCGATTCCCATGACTGATATCCTGCAAGTCCTGATGAGCCTGATCGGCGGGCTGGGCATCTTCCTGCTGGGCATGAAGTTCATGTCCGAGGGCATGCAGGCCGTGGCCGGCTCGCGTCTCCGCCGCCTGATCGGAAGCGTCACGGACAACCGCCTTTCCGGCGTCGCCATCGGCACGCTGGTGACCTGCATCATCCAATCCAGCTCCATCACCACGGTCATGGTGGTGGGCTTCGTCAACAGCGGCTTCATGACCCTCATCCAGGCCATCGGCGTGGTCTTCGGCGCGAACATCGGAACCACCATCACGGGCTGGATCCTGACGCTCAACATCGCCAGGTACGGACTGCCCCTGGTTGGGATCTCGTCCCTTCTCTACATGTTTGCGGGGCGCGACAAAGTCCGCTACTGGGGCATGTTCTTCATGGGCATCGGCATGGTGTTCTTCGGCCTCTGCCTGATGGGCGACGGCATGGCGCCGATCCGCAACAACCCGACGGCGCTGCGCCTGCTTTCCAGCTTCAAGGCCGGCACGTTCGAAGGCCTGCTCACGTGCGCCGCAGTCGGCCTTGTGTTTACCGCCATCATCCAGGCCTCCTCCGCCTCGATGGGGATCGCCATGGGCCTCGTCACCGCGGGAATCATCGATGTGCCGACCGCCGCCGCCCTGACGCTGGGCGCCAACATCGGGACGACCATCACGGCCTTCCTCGCCTCGCTTGGGACCAACGCCCACGCCAAGCGCGCCGCCCTGGCCCACACGCTGTTCAACGTGATCGGCGTGCTCTGGGTGCTCCCGATCTTCTTCCCCTACATGCGGTTTATCGGGTGGCTGGTCCCTCTCGGCGCGGAGGGCCATGAAGTGGTGAACTCGCTCGCCCGCATCGCCATGGTGCACACGGTCTTCAACGTGGCCAACACCCTCGTCTTCCTTCCGTTCGTGAAGCCGTTCGCGGCGCTGGTCTCCACGCTCGTGCCCGAGCCCAAGAAGCCCGAAGCCTACAAGCTGGAATACCTGAACGTGCGCTTCCTCGCCCATCCCGCCCTCGGCATCGAGCAATCCTACAAGGAAATCGAAGCCATGGCCGACCACGTCACCCACATGCTGCGCTCGCTCGAGGCCATCCTGGCCCTGCCCTTCCCGGAACGCGATGAAAAAGCCGAGGAGGACATCTTCCAGCGCGAGACCACCCTGGACAACGTGCAGCGCGAAGTCACCGTCTTCCTAAGCCGCCTGCTCTCCAATTCAGCGCCCGGCGACGTGATGGAGGAAGGGCGGCGCCAGCTGCGCCTGTCGCACGAATACGAATCCGTCAGCGACTACATCATGAACGTGGCGAAAATGAACATCAAGCTGACCCGGAATCATCTCGAACTGCCGGCTGAGGAGCGCGGCTACCTGCAGGAGCTGCGCAAGCAGATCGCCGGGCTCCTCGCCGAAATCAATCGCGTCCTCAAGGAAAACGCCTATCCGGACGCCACCCTGATGGCCGCCTTCCAGCCCGAGGCGGTCCGGGTGCTCAAGACCATGAAGGACTACCGGCAGCGCCATCTCGAGCAGTTCGCCCCGGCGTCCAAAACCCGCTCATGAGCCTCGTCTACACCGACATGCTGACGGCCTTCCGCCGCATGCGCGACCACGCCTACAACATCGCCGAAGTGCTCGGCGGGGAGAAATAAGTCAGCCGAAGCGGCGGACCATCCGCGAGCAGAAGGCCGGCAGGTCGGGATCCCGGGCGCCCATCACCAGCACCGCATCCCCCGCCCGCGCCTCCCGCACCAGCGCCTGCTCCAGGGCGTCAAAATCGCCGCAGAGCTCCGCCGCCGCCCCGGCCTGGCGCAATCTCGCGGCCAGGTCGTCGGAAGTCACCTTCGCCCGGGCCGTCCCCCCGGCGTAATAAACCGGCAGCAGGTACAAGCGATCCCCTTCCGCGCACCGGCGGATAAACAGCTCCGCGAGGGCGTCGGCCATGGCCGCCAGCGGCGCGAAGCCGTGGGGCCGCCAGACCGCCAGGACGCGGCGGTAATGCGGCCGGATCGTGCTCCAGGCCGCCTCGATCTTGGCCGGATTATGCGCATAGTCGTCAATCACCGTCACGCCGCCCGCCGACCCCGCCACCTGGAGCCGCCGGGCAATGCCCTTGAAGCCGGCCAGCGCCGCGGCAGCCGTCTTCAGGTCATACCCCATCGCCCGGCACAAGGCCAGCGCCTGGAAGGCGTTTTCGGCATTATGCAAGCCCGGGACCGGCACGCGGACCCGAATGCCCTCCATGACGAAGGACGAGCCGTCCCGGTCGAGCTCCGGAGCGAAAGCGGAGCCGCCCGGAAGCGTTTCCATGGGGCCGATGACCCCCCGCTTGACCTGCCGCCCGAAATCATCGAAGAGGCGGCGCGCTTCGTCCGCGCTGAAGTGGTCGCCCGAAATATTGGTGACAATGGCCCAGTCGGGATGAAAGCGCATCAGCGACTTGTCGCTCTCGTCCGCCTCGATCACCCAGGGCCCACGCCCCACGCGAACGTTTCCGATTTCACGGCCGGTCACCCAATTCAGCATGGCTCCGCCGTTCACGATCATCGGATCGGCGCCGGCCCCTTCCAGCAGGCACCCCACCATGCCGGTGACCGTGGTTTTTCCGGACGTGCCGGTGATCGCCACGCACGGCGCCGTGCCAATCGCCTCGGCCAGCATGGCCGCCCGGTGGATCAGGGGAACCCCCAGCGCCGCAGCGGCCTTCACGTCGGGATTGTCGTCCTCGATCGCGGTGCTGACCACCACGCGGGCGGTTCCGGGAGTCACGCCGGAGCCGTCCTGCGGGTGAAGGGCGACGCCGCACGCCGCCAGCTTGTCGAGGACGTCGCGGTTCTGGTTGTTGTCCCAGAAGCGATCCGAGCCCGAAACCCGGAAGCCCTGCGCGAGGCACGCGCGGGCCACGCTGCTCATCCCGACGCCGGCCACGCCCACCAGATGAATATGCTGCTGACTCATCCCGTTATCTTGCCCTACCGCCCCGCCCGGTGTATACTCAAAAAAGCAAAACGCATGAAACCCCCTTCCGCCATCCTGGCCTCCTTTCTCCTCGCCGCCATCCAAGCGGCTTCAGGGACAGAGCTGCACATCGAAGGCGATCGCCTGACCCTGCGAGCGGAGCAGGAGCCGGTGCGGGAGGTTCTCACCGCCTTCGCCCGCCAGGGCGTAAGGGTCAAGCTCGACCCCGCCGTCACCGGCACGGTTTCAATCGCGGCCACGCGGCAGGACGCCGAAAAGGTGCTGGGCCGGCTCTTGACGGATTGCGACTATCTCGCGGTCTGGAAGCAGGTCCAGGGGCCCCTGGGCGCCATTCCCGTCCTGGAGGAGCTCCAGGTCTACAAGCGCGGGCGCAAGGAAGCGGTTCAGCCGCTGGCGCCTCCCGCTCCCGCCATGGCCTCCGCCAACCGGCTCCGGATCCGCGAATATATGGCAGGCGAACTGCTGCTGAGGGCCGCGCCCGGAACGACACAGGAACAGTTCCTGGCCCTGATCGCCCAGTACGGAGGCCGGGTGACGGGCAGCCAGCCCGGACTGGGACTTTATAAAATCGCCTTTCCGCCCGATAGCGACATCCCCGGCCTGGTCCGGGAACTGACCAAGAACGCCCTGGTCGCCTCCGCCGAACCCAACTATGTCTACCGCCTGCCGGCCGGGATGCCCTCGCCCGAGGCCCCGTCCGTCCAATCGATCCGGCCGGCCTCGGGAGAGGCGGCCACCGGCGGCCCGCTGGTGGCCGTGTTGGATACCGGCTTCGGCCTGGCCGGGGATCCGCTCGTCTCCTGGCTCGATGCGGTCGGCAATTCCGCCAGCCCGGTCGATTTGCACGGTCATGGCACCGAGATGGCGCTCCTGGCCGAGGGCCGCCTCCAGCCGCTGGAGGCGGGCTCCTCGGCGGATCCGCTGCTGCCGGTGCTGTCCGTCCGCATCGCCGGCCAGGGAGAGTTCGTGGCTGGCGACACGCTCCTGGACAGCCTCCAGGCGGCCGTGGACAGCAAGGCGCGGGTGATCAGCTTGAGCTGGGGATCGGATATGGACAGCGCCTACATGAAAGAGGTGCTGGAGAAGGCGATGGCCCAGGGCGTCGTCGTGGTGGCGGCGGCCGGCAACAAGTCAACCGGCCAGCCGGTCTTCCCCGCCGCCTTTCCCGGCGTCCTGGCCGTCAGCGCGTCGGATCTGGGCGGCCAGCCGGCCCCGTGGTCCAATTACGGCGATTTTGTCAGCCTGACCGCGCCCGGTTACGCGCCCGTGCCCGGCAAGGCCCAGACCTCGGCGGGCACCTCCGTCTCCACCGCCTATACCGCCCACGTGCTGGCCCGCTACTTCCAGCAGCATCCCCAGGCGACCGCCGCGCAAGCCGTAAACGCCCTGAAGGCCGCCCTCTCCTCCGCCGCCCCCGGGTGGGACTCCACCCGGTACGGCGACGGGCTCCTCGACTCCGCCGCCGTTCAGCGCCTGCTCAAATGAACCGGCATTGACAGAACCCGCCAAGCCGCCTAGCATGACCGCATGATTCCCCAGTGGTTGATCGAAAAAAAAAGGGACGGCATGGAGCTGTCCGAGGCCGAAATCCAGGCCTTCCTGGAGGGGTTCACGCAAGGCCGCATTCCCGACTACCAGATGGCCGCCATGGCCATGGCCATCTACTTCAAGGGAATGACCCCCGCTGAAATTTCCGCCCTGACCCGCACGATGCTGGAATCGGGCGACACGCTCGATCTCGCCGGGCTCACGTCGCCCCGGATCGACAAACATTCCACCGGCGGCGTGGGCGATAAAGTCTCCCTGATTCTCGCCCCGCTCGCCGCCTGCTGCGGGATCGTCGTCCCCATGATTGCCGGCCGCGGGCTCGGGCTCACCGGCGGCACCATCGACAAGCTGGAAGGCATCCCCGGCTACCGGACCGATCTGTCCGCCCTCGAGTTCTCGGCCGTCCTGCGCTCCTGCGGCTGCTCGATCATGGGCCAGACGCCCCGGCTGTGCCCCGCCGACCGCAAGCTGTACGCGCTGCGCGATGTCACCGGAACCGTCCCCTCCGTGCCCCTGATCACGGCCAGCATCATGAGCAAGAAGCTGGCCGAAAGCCTCACCGGGCTGGTGCTCGACGTCAAATGCGGCTCGGGCGCCTTCATGCGCACCCGCGAAGAGGCCGAAACGCTGGCCCGCTCCCTGATGGCCGCCGGCCGCGAAATGAAGCTGCCCGTTTCCGCCTGGATCACGGCCATGGACCAGCCGCTCGGGCGGGCGGCCGGAAACCGGCCGGAAATCGCGGAATCCATCGAGTCGCTTCGCGGAAAGGGGCCGGACGACCTGATGGCCGTCACGCTGGCCCTTGGCGCCCGCATGCTGCGGCTTGCCGGGCTTGCCCGGACCGACGCCGAGGCTGTATCCGTTTTGGAGAGCCACCTCCGCTCCGGCGCCGCCGAAGCCCGCTTCCGCGCCATGGTTCAGGCCCACGGGGGCGATGCGGCCTTCCTGGACGACCCGGCGAAGATCGAAGCGATGGCCCCCTGCCACGAAACGATTGCCAGCCCGGAGGACGGCTGGATCTCGGGCGTGGATGCGGAAACCATCGGCCGCGCCTGCCTGCTGCTGGGCGCGGGCCGCTCCAGAACCGGCGAAGCGGTGGACCCCGATGCCGGCGTTTCCGGCCTGCTCAAAACCGGCGAACCGGTGCGCAAGGGCCAAGTCCTCGCGCGTTTAACCGCGGGCGATCCGGACCGCATCAAGGCGGCCCGGCCGGCCGTCGAATCCGCCTTTCACGTCTCCCGCCAGCCGGTTCCCGCTCCCCGGGTCCTGCTGGCGGATATGGGAGTTTCCCCATGACCGCCTTCCCTCATCTTCAGTCATCCCTTCTCACCGAAGCCGCCGCGGAGATGAGCCGCCGGTTCCCCGGAGCCCGGCCCCGGGCCGGGCTGGTCCTGGGCTCCGGCTGGAGCCCCGCGCTCCGCCCGTTCACTGAGCGGAACGCCTGCCCGGCCTCGGATATCCCCGGCCTCGGGCACGCCTCCGTGGCGGGACATCCGGGCCGGATCATCCTCGCCGACTGCCAGGGCGTCCAAACCCTGATCTTCCAGGGCCGGCGCCATTGGTACGAAGGCGAAGGCTGGCTGCCCGTCGTGCTGCCCCTGTTCCTGATGAAAAGCATGGGCGTCCAACAGGTTCTGCTAACCAATGCGGCCGGCGGCATCCGGTCCGACTTGGAACCGGGCGATACGGTGCTCATCCGCGACCATCTCAACCTGATGGGGGATCATCCGCTCCGGGGCCCCCATCAACCGCTCTGGGGCGCTCGATTCCCCGATCTCAGCCAGGTCTATGACCCCGCCTGGCGACGGCAGATCCGGGAATCGGCCGAACAGGCGGGCGCTCCGCTGAAGGAAGGCGTCTACGCCGCACTCTCGGGGCCGACCTACGAAACACCGGCCGAAATCCGGATGCTGGCCGCCCTGGGCGCTGATCTGGTCGGCATGTCGACGGTGCCGGAAGCCATCGTGGCATCCTCCTGCGGCTTGAGAGTCGCCGCGCTTTCCTGTGTGACCAACAAAGGCGCCGGGCTGGCGGATAAAACCCTGGCGCACGACGAGATGCTGACCGAGCTGCAATCAGCAGGCGAGCGCCTGGCGCGCCTG
>CAIKKV010000546.1 GCA_903828035.1 uncultured bacterium | reverse complement strand
TGTTATTCTGCTCGACTCCATTTCAAAACGTTACAGTGCAGGTGCTCGTGCATCAGCACCCGGTCAAAGGCTTCCGGAAGCACCGGGCCGAGAACGGTCATGATCCTGCCGCTGGCGTGAGGTTCCATACAAGCTCCTGAATCGACAGGCCTTCGTCATCCTGAAGCAGGGCGATCTGATCGTGGAGTCATCATAGAACAGGATCGCCGTTTTGGCCACAGGGTTCTGGGGGGGGATATTCGGCGATGTCGGCACACGTTCCCCAAGGGCGGAAAATGACCGACTGTTTGAGGTTCAAACTTCTGATTTGCGGAACTCTGCCAAAACGCCGTCCTTACCCGCCATGTTATAGCTCCCGGATGATATCCGTCGCCGCCTTTTTCCCGGTCTTGACCGCCGCTTCCAGGTAACCCTGCCAATCGAGATCGCACTGGTCGCCGGCAAACAGGATGTTCCCCTGGCGAACTTGCTCATAACCCGCTATCGTGGTGAAGTTGCCGGGCTTGTAATAACTGTACGAACAGCGGGCCTCGGGGCTCTTGTGCATGAGGCTGATGGCCGACTTGCCATTCCAATGCGAAGAGGCGCCGGGGAATATCCGATTCAACTGGGAAAGAAACGCATGCGTATCGGTCACGACCTCCGCGCTATTCGAGTTCTGATAGAGGCGGTTCGCGTGCAGAGCGGAAAGCGCGCCGTCGCCCCCGAAATAGTCGACCAGGATGCCGCTTGAACCCGCCTGGCCGATGGTCGTATCCCAGGTCCACTGCAGAATGTCTGATATCGTGGTTCCATTATTCCCCGCTGCATTCCAGAAGCGGCTGGAAAATTGGGTCGTCAACTTGGCGTGGTGGCCGGCGCCAAGCTGTTTGATGGTCCGCTTTTTAAGCGTGTCGAAACCGGCCTCGGAGAAATCGAGCGACTCCTTCATGGCCGCGAAAGGATACGCCAGAATGACGTAATCCGCCGTTGCGGCATACGTGCCGCCGTTATCGGACTCAAAATACAATCTGTATGTTCCGTCGCTCCGGAGTTTGATCTTCCGCAGTTTGCGGTCCAGCAGATAGGCATGGCCGATCTGATCGGCTATGGCGTCGATGATCCTTTCGCAGCCCCCTTCCACGGTATACATTTCCTCTTCGCTTCCGAATATTTGGAACGTATTGGCCTGGCTGTACGCCAGCAAGTAAACGAGACCGAGACAACTCTGCTGGGTCGAATCCGCGCCAAATTCCATCGTGAACGCCGCATCCAGGAGCACGCCCATCGCTGAAGTATGCCCACCCGGAACCCGTGATTCTATCCAGTCATAAGTGGTCATCTTGTCAAGCAGGCGACCAGCTGCCGTCGATTGGTTATAGGTCTGCGGCCAAGGTGCCGAATTTAAGTCTTCCACGACTTTATCCCTGAACGCCGCCCAGTCCTTGTTCGCCTGCGCCCGGTAATACCTAGCTCCGTTCGCGAACTGCCACATTTTCGCGCCCTGGGGCCACGTTTTCCAGTGGGGGATAAGCGGTATTCCGAAACGCTTGGCGAGTTTTATCATCGAATAATGATCAGAATCAATGTATTCCGCACCGGCGTCCGTAATCTGACTGTTAGCCCACGCGAAGCCGGGTCCGCCGCGCTCGGTCAGGATGCGGCCTCCGATACGTATGCGTGACGCCTCGTAGATTGTCGCAGCCAATCCGTTGTCATGAAGCTTGAGTGCGGCGCATAGACCGGCAAGCCCGCCGCCGATGATCGCAATCCTCGGCTGAACCGCGCTTCTGCTGAACGCGGGCAACGGCAAGGCTGCCGCAACGCCCAGTCCCATAGCGTTGGCAAGAAAATCCCTGCGGCTTAGATGAGCGACCCAGCCGTTCTTTTCCTGCTGTTCGGCCTTTCTTTCCAGCAGCGCCTCAGCGGGAATGCGCCGCTTCTCGGCCTCCGCATGGTTTTTCACCATGGCCTGAATGTGCTTTAGGATCGTTGAGTGTGCCATGGGATTTGACTCCTTTAGCGCGACAAGCTCTCTCCATCACCTTTTCATGCTAACAGGACACGGCGTGGGCCGTCAACCGGAAATGCTCAAAAAACACGAACGACCACCGCAATCATTGAAACGGCGGCTTGCCTCGTTCCACAACGGGCGTGGCCAGTGTTTTTTCAACATGGGCCAGGAGGTCCTTGACGCCTTTCCGGAAGGGCCTGACTTCCACAACGCCTGAACAGTCGTGATAATCAAGGCACTTGTCTGCCGATCGAAGAATGGA
>CAIKKV010000545.1 GCA_903828035.1 uncultured bacterium | reverse complement strand
TCGAATAGGGTCCGTTGCATCCGGCGGATGCCGTTCTCAAAGGCCTCCACGCCCGCTCCGGACTGTTCTGCCGCATAGGTGAGGACGCTCAAGGCTTCGACCGACACGCCTGTGCGCTTGGACATGTCCCACATCTGGCTGCCCATGTCGGCAAAGCTCTTGGCTGACGCCGCCAACGGCGTAAGGATCGCCGTTCCGAGGGCTACGGTTTTCAGGCCCATGTTCCGCACCGAGTCGCCGAAGGACTTGAGCTTCTTCTCGGCCTGGCGCAGGCCGCGCACGAGCTTGCTGTCATCGGCGAACAGTTCGACGAAGGCGCGCCCGGCACGTATTCCTTGAGTGTTTGCCATGGGTTCTCCTCAAAGAAGGCCGTTGCGGTCGACCAGAATCAGCAGGGCAATGACGGCAACGACCGCAAGAATGATGACAGCCACGACAGTCACGGTTGGGAATCCTCCCCGTCCACCGGCAAGGCATACCAGCCCTCGGGAATATCCATCTGCCCCCCGACGACGCGCCCGTCCGCCTCCTTGACCCAGACCTTGGCGTCCTTCACCGTCTCGCGCAGGCGCACGGGCGCGCCGTGCGGCACGTAGATCGTCCGCACGCAACCGGTCATGAGCGGGATCGGCAACAGAAACGGAATCAGGTGCTTCAGAAGTCTCATGGCGTGTCTTTCCAGTGCTTGCGGACCTTGTCGCGCAACTTGTCGCCGGTGGTCTTGTCCTGGGAGGCGTCTCCCGCCGTGGGTCTGGCTTCCTTGGCCAGCCACGGCAGGATCGCCTGAAAGAAGGCGGTCAGAATGGCGATCAGCCAATTCATCAGCCCGGCCACGCTTTCTTGGATAGCCCGCCAAACCGGTCCAGTTCGCTGTGCTTGACCTGGATGGCCTGCTTAAGAGCCTCCGCCAGTTCGGTGGACGGCTGCTTCCCGTTGTTCGCCTGGGCATACGCTTCCAGGACAAACCGCAGCGCCGCGTCCAGCTTCGCCAGCCCGGCGTTGGGTGTATCGTTCGGGATCTGCTTCTCAGCCAGCTTGATGCCGGTGATGATGCTTCCCTCGTACTTCTTCCACTGCTCCAGGAGCGGGTTAGCCCGGCTCGCCAGGTACACGAAGAAGGCGATAGTCGAGGTCATGATGACGAAGGATCCGATACCCGTGTTGATGAACGCCCAGATGCCTCTGATGATGATGTTCCCGTCCATGTCATGTTCCTTTCCGGCCCGTGAGAGCCTCTTTCAACAACGCCAACGACTCCCCATCAAGCTCGACCCTCTGCCGCTTTTCCTGGCGGGCATACGGATCGAAGTCCGACGGTTTGAACGGCCTGCCCCGTTTGGGGTCGCGGTTGGCGTTGGCGACCACCGCGCAGATCAGGGACGTGTGCGCCCAGCGCTCCCGCCCCAGACCCTCGGCCATCCACAACAGTTGCCTCAACGTCAGCGGCCGGGGGTCGATTCCGACCGATCCGGCGATGCGCCAGACGTCACCCCAGAGGCCATCGCCTCCCGGATCGTCTCCTCGACGTCGATGCCGTCGATCCGGGTCTCCGCCGCCGTCACCGCCGCCTCGATCAGTGCCATCTGCTTGGCGACCGCCTTCGCCCGGTCGTTGCGGCCGCGCGACCGGAAAAAACCGATCAGTTCCTCGTAAAAGGCCTTCTGCGCCGCGAGGAGAGTCTGGCCATCGAAGCCGGAACGCACGTCCTCGTCGCTGACCTTCTGCGCCTCGAACTGCCCCTCGAGCAGGGCACAGAGCACCTCGCCCAGGAGCAACTCGTCGGTGCCCAGCCGGGTCAGAAGAGGCGGTTCGCCCGCCTCGGGCTGAAGCAGGTCGATATCCAGCTTGGCCTTGACCCGCATCGCCGTGCCCAGCGTGAGTGCAATCGTCCAGGTCCTGCCCGCAGCGTCTGTGAATGTTTTCATTTGATTAGATCCCCGCGATCCAGCTGCGGAACACGGACAGTTTGGCCGTCACGCTCACCGTGATGGCTTCCTCCAGAGCCTCGTTCCGGCTGAACGAGGTGATGGCGAAGTCGCCGTCCGGACCCTGGCCGCCGGTCTTGTCCAGAACCTTGAGCGCAATCAGGCCCGCCGAAAGGAAGGCGGTCTTGATGGCCGTGAATCCCGCGTCGGTCGGGTCCCAGACCATCTCGAACTCGACGGTGCATTCCCGGAGCGTCGGAACGGTGGCCCGCCAGCCCTGGTTGGCGCGGGTGGTGACATCCGCTTCCCCCGCCTCGAGCGTGAGCGTCACGTCCTTGACGTTGCCCATCTCGGTTGCTGCCGTAGCTCCGGCTGCGCCGTAGTACAGCTTCGCGTTCATTCCCAACACGAACTCGGTCGCCATGCTCATCCTCCTATCTGACGCTGTCCCGCCACATGGCGGGCAGCTTGGGTTGTTCCTTCTCGAACGCCGGACCCATAAAGGGCCTGGCCTTATACGTCACGCGCTCCCGCTTGCCCCGCCGTTCCAGCGTCGCCTCGCCGCCATATTCCAAGAGCGGTGGGGCGTCGCCTCCCCGTCTGAGCCGGACGGGTCCGATGACCACGCTTCGGCGGTCCGGCTCATAGCCGAAGAAGATGAACTTCCGGAGCAGTCCCGTGTGCGAACTGGGGGGCGTGCCGGGCGGCGCGGCAGCCTTGCGGTGCCGGATGCTGCCCTTGGCGGTCCGTCGCACAAAGGCCCCGAACTTCGAGAGCACCTTGCGCGTGGCGGCATCGACCTTCGAGACCACCGCCTCCCGGTCAAAGAACAGCTTCTTGATCTCGAATCCGATCATCCGATCACCCGGTAGGTGACGGTGAGCACGCTGGTGAAAGTCCGTTGTTCGGCCAGGTGCTGCGGGGCGTAGACCGGGTCATTCTGCGTCCTCACCCACGCCGCGTGGGGCGCGGCGGACAGGGGACGCCGCCGCAGGTAGCCCGCGATGGCGTCCATGAGCCCGCACAGCGCCATCACCTCAGCATCCAGGTCCTTCCCCAGTTTCTTCTGCACCCCGATGTCGATCTGGCAATCGAACTGCCCGACCGACCGCGTCGAGCCATTGATCTCGACCGCCTTGGGCACCACCGACACCTTCAACTCCGCCAGGTCGGAGAGATCGAACTCCGGCAGCACCCGCCGAACGGCGGTGAAGGCCGGGTCGAATGTCCCCGCCGATGCCGCGTTGAGTTCGGCGACGACGGCGTCCGCGATGGTGAGGATCATCGCCATGATTCAGTCCAGTTGGGCGAGCAGCGCGTCCGAGCCGTCGCGGGCCTGTGTGAGAGTCGCTACACGGGTCGCGAGTTGCTGGACCATCTGCCCCACCACGGTTTCCACGGTCTTGCTGTCCCCGGCTTCCAGTTTGGCCAGCGTCTCTTGCATCTGGGCCTTCTGGCGGTCGATCATGGTCATCTGCACCGCCAGCCGGTCCTTGAACTGGCGCACCACACCCGCCGTGGCGGCCTCGTCGTGATCCGCCAGTTTGTCGCGGGCCTGCGTAACCTGGTCGAGGTCCGCCTGCTGCCTGTCGCGGATCATCTGGACCTGCTCCCTCGTGAGGAGCCGTCCATACGAGTCCTTGGCGGCCTTGACTGGCCCGCCGCCATCGTCCACCGTCACGATCTTCGTCTCGTTCTTGTCCTGCATCGTCTATTCCTTTCCGGTTAAGCCGTGGCCACCAACAAGCGTCCATTGCCATCGAACGTGAACTGGTCAGTCTTCGCCTTGATCGCAGTCATTTGGGTGAGAACCTGCGCGAGCAGGTCGGCGGCCGAGAGGCTGCCCGCCTCATTCCAGAGGCGGCCGGAGATCGCCAGCAAATGCTCCTGCATGGCGGTCAGCGGGCTTGGCGAGAGGCCTTCCATGAAATCACGCATGGCGGCGACTGCCAGGGATGTGCTCTTGATGGGGCCATCCGTTTCTCCGGAAATCTGGTTCAGTGTATAGATGGCATACAGGTTTGCGGCGGTGAGCGGACCCTCGGTCACGCCGCTCAGGAGGTCCCGTATTCCAATAGTTTGCGTGTAAATTTCCATCAGCGGACCGCCCATGTAGCCGCCCAGGTAGTCGCGAATGGCGGTTAAAGGGCCGTTATATATTCCACTGAGATAATCCCTGGCCGTGGCGGCGGACCACGCCATCTCCGTCAGGGGCCCGGGCGCATAACCGGCCAAATTGTTGCGAATGTCCGTCAAAGGTCCAGTATACGTACCGCTGAGATAATCTCGGATGTTGGCGGCGGTATATGCCGCATCGGTCAGAGGTCCTCCCGAATAGCTGGTCAGGAAGTCGCGGATCGTCGTGATGGGTCCGCCCCAGGAACCGGCCAGGTAATCACGTGTGGCTGCCGTCGCGGAAGAGATCTCGTATAGAGGGCCGTATGGGTTGCCAGAAAGATAACCCTGGATCGAGGAAACGGCCGTCACGGCCTCCGTCATGGGGCCGCTGTTGTAGCCGGAAAGGAATCGCTCCATCGACATCAATTCATCTTGGAGACTGGAGAGAGTGATTCCGTTCACGCCGGTGAGCCCCTGGATGATCCCGTCCACATCCGTCTGGATAAGGTCGGCGTTCACAGTCGTATTGATTCCACCGTAAGGCATTACCAGGTCCCTCCCACGACCGTCACCACGTCGCCTTCAGTCCCGCGAAAGGTGATCTCGGCCAGATTCACGTTCCAGAACTCATGCCACTCGCCCGGCAGCCAGGGCACATCCGACCCGTCGTCGCCCCGGAAGAAGACCGGCCCGGCGTTGGTGGGCAGGCAAGACACCGTAACCGACGCCACGAGATCCCGCGTGGAAAGCGGGTGGTACTCGTCAAAGACGGCCACGCTTCTCATGATCAGATTGTTCATGCGTTCTCCTTCACCCGGAAATCCAGGCCGCCACTACCGAGGCGCAGGCCGTCACAGCCGAGCCCACGATCAGCCAGACCAGCTTGGAAAGCCGCCTGGCATCCTGTTCGATCCGGTCCAACCGGAGCACGATGCCGGGCTTCCCATTGCCCCGGATGGCCTCGTCCAGGCGGTCGAGTTTGAGTCGAATTTCCTCGAACTCGCGCTCGCACGCGGCCCGAAAGTCTTGTCCGATGCACGTCTCACTCATCTTGTCCAATGTCTTTCGTGTGGATACGGTAGGTCTGCCGGTACGGATCGCTCCACCGCCAACAGCCTTCGCCGCCCAAGTTCATGACCTCATATCGCCGCCCATTGGCTGCGATCACGTCGCCCGGCTCCGGATCGAACCCCAGCTCGTCGGCCAGGATCAGGAAGTCCCACGCCTGGGCGTTAATCGTCAGGCCCGACTCGTCTGCAACCTCATACTGGGTTCTCCCGTAGGTCGCTCGGACGATTTTCACATCCGGAGCCCTGCGGTATTCGGCCGGGCTGGAGCAGTGCGAGGTGCGCATCTGCTCCGGCCACCGAGCCCCTTGTTGGAGAAGATCGGCCACGGGCGTGCTCTCCGGCTACTGGCTCAATCGCACCCGCACGAGGGCGTCGGCATCGACCGCCGCCTTGATGGTCTTCCCGATGTACGGGTAGGCCGTGGCGGGATTCCCGCCATCGTTGGCAGCCGTGGTGGCGACTCCGTTCGTGGCGTTCCAGTAGACCTTCGCTCCGGCCGCGATGGCCGAGGCAGTCCCCGTCGCCTTGGGAAAGTCGAAGACGCCCGTCACGGCCAGCGCCCCGAGTTTCCCGTTCTTGATGTCGAGCTTGGCGATTCCCACGAGATCGCCCTGCACGACCACGTCGCCCGCACTCACGTCCGCGCCTGGGGTGTAATCCACCGCGTCGCCCGTCTGGATGTACTTCGTCATCTCATGCCTCCTTGATTGTTAGGCTTCGCCTTTGAACTTGGTCACCCCGCGATGATCCTGCTCGCGCACGCCCAGGTCGAAGTAGACCCGGAACTTGATGCCGAGCGTGTCGAAGTCCGTCTCGCCCTGCTCGACGGTCGGCACCCGGCGACCCTTCAGGTATCCGATCTCGAAGGTGTCCACGACGGCGGGGTCCGCGAACAGATACCAGGCCTTGCTCGACCCGCCCGTGTAGTTCGTGTTCGAGAGGTATGGGCTCGTCACGACCTCAATCTCCTCGTCGGCGAGGGCGTTGTAGGTCGGGATTCGGGCCTTGTTCGAACTGCCGGTGGCGAAGAACGTCACCGAGTTGAGCAGTTCCCGGGCCGTCATCTTGAGCGTGGTCGGCACCAGCAGGAACCGGGGGCTCACATTGATCGGCTGGCCGTCGGCGTCCGTCTGGTCCAGGAACAGCTGGATCGCCATGGTCAGGGAATCGCCGGAGAGCGCCGTGTCCGCGCCGTCTTTCCAGTTCTTGTGGTCGGCATGGAACAGGTTCTTGCCGTCGCCCTGGAGCGGATTGCCCAGAAGGCGGGTGAAGAAGAGCTGATCGATCTTCCG
>CAIKKV010000544.1 GCA_903828035.1 uncultured bacterium | reverse complement strand
TCTCACGAACCAACTCTCCACGCATACGCTAGGGTTCCTTCACTCCGACAGGTTTTGTTTCGATACTCTTCAGGCGGGCCGCCGCCGCGTCGTTGTTCTTGGGCGACGTGTTCAGTTCGATCGCCTTCTTCAAGTACTCCGCGGCCACGCGTTTGTCGGCCTGCGGGTCAGCGCCCTTGCGCCGGGCGAAGGACTCGGCCGCCGCCGAATAGGCCGCGAACAGGCTCTCCTTGCGGCCCAGGGTCAGCTCCGAAACCTTCCGGATGTACTCGTCCGCTTCTTCCCGGGTCGCATTCGCGCTGTCACGGAGAATTGCCATGCCGGATTCCAGGATTCCCCACGGGCGGTTTCCCGGCGAACCGCGGCGAACCGTATAGGCGAGGTTGTTATCGCGGACGAGCTTCTCAAGGTACGACAGCGACTCCCGGAAGGTGGGCATCGACCGGGCGTACTCTTCCTGGATCTTCTTCTTCTGATCCGGCGTCAGCCCGCCCCGGGCCAGCAGGTCCCTGACCACAACGGAGACCGCCTGGGTGGGCCCGCCGGCCTTCGCCAGAATGTCCTTCACCGACACGTCGGGCGGGCGAACGGCGGCGGGCACCTTGGGCAGGGGCGCGGTGACGCGCGGCTTCGGCTCTCCGGCCATGTAATACTCAAACGCCGCGCGCATCCGCTCCACCAGCAGGCGCGACTGAGGATGCTTCACGGCCTTCAGGGCCTCGTCCAGATAGCCGTACAGTTCTTTCTCGAGCCCGAGATTGCGCAAAAGCAGGCCGGCCTCGCCATTCTCATCGAAGTCCACGGTGCGCCGCTCCTTGTACCACGCGGCCCGGATCGTGCCCCGGAACTTCTCGATGGCCGGGGCGGCCTCGCGGAAGGTCCGGCGCAGGTAATACTTGCGGAGCGGCTCCACGTCCTGGTCCGGATTCCACATCAGGCGGTTGATGACCCAGGCCTCCTCGGCGGCGCCAAGATCCTCGGCCGCTTCATCAACACTGTTTTCCGCCGTCAAGCGCAGCGCGCCCGCGTCCACCATGGCCCGGAGATCATACGCCAGCACCTCGGCGATGGGGTGCAGCTGCAGGGACAGGCCGTAGTAATCGCGAAAAACCACCTGGTCGGTCTTGGCGCGCCACCCCTTGAGCAGTTGCCACCAGTGGTTGTTCACGGGCGAGAAAATCGGGGACTTGATGTCCTTGCGCACATAGGGGCAGAGCCACGGCCGGATGTTCGGCCCCACGTCGATCGCCGGCAGCGGCGCGGCGAAAAAGTAGGCGAAGGTGCTGGTCACGAAGCCCGGCCTGAACTCGGCCAGGTTATCCGCCACGCGCTGGAGGAACAGGTAGAACTGCGTGGAATAATACTCGTTGAAGTTCTTTGGCGTCAGCGTGCGGCCGTCGGGCGTCCGGATCGGAGCGGAGCAGTACGGGCACTCGCACAGCCCCCAATTGTCGTCCGGACCGATCATCAAAACCTGCAACGGCGGGCTGGACGCGTTCAGCCCCTTCCGCCAATGGCTGACGTAAACCTCATAGAGGTCGGGATGATTGACGCACATCTGGTGCTTATACTCGCTCCACTTCTCCGGCCGCTTGCCGTCGATGAGGGGATAGAATTTCTTGTACGGCCCAGACTCGGAAACGGGAATGCCTGAGTTGTATGACAAGGAGAAGCAATGCCCGCCGACCTCGGTGTAGCCGCCCCAGGCCTGGGCATCAAAGGCCACATGGTAGAAATTGCACTTGTTGCGCACCAGGCTCTGGGCGGAGCTGAGCCAGCCGCGCAGGATCATCCGCGGCTTGTCCAGCGTGTCCGCGCAGACAATAGCCAAATCCGGATTCGGCGTGCAGATCACGCCAAGCTCTTCCACGCTCCACCGGGGAAAGATGATGTCGCTGTTGTTTTCAAGGAAAGCATAGACGCCGTTCAGGGTCCCTTTGGGAATCGCCCCGAAGATGTAGATGTTGCCGTCCTTCACGCGGATGGCGTAGCCGTCGAGGCAATCGCCCTCGGCCAGTTTCTCAAGGTCTTTCGCGAAATATTTCTTCGCGTAGCTCGCGCCCAGGTAGATCTTGACGTTCTTCTCCGCGCTGGGAGTTTCCAGAACGGGGTAGTCGGCCCCCGTAATCTTGCCCAGGAGCCGCTTCAGCTCCGCCGCCGCGTTCGCGTGGACGAGGTTCTCGTTCCCTTTTTGAGTTCGAGTCTCGAGCAGGCGGTCGGAGTTCTTGACAAAGTTTCCGATGCGGTTCGCATCGCCTTCGGTTGTTACCACGATCTCGGCCAGGGCCTTGCCGGCTTTGGCGATCGCAATCGGCTTGGCGATCCGGCCCTCCTTCGGGTTTTCCAGATAGCGGGACGAGTCGCTGTAGTCGGGCTTATAGGACTCGATGAAGTTCGTCCAGGCGTTCACCAGCTCCGCATCCGGGTAGTTCTTGCGCATGCCCCTGACGAAGCGGGGGTTGGCAAGGGTGATCACGCTCTTCCTGTTATCCGGCACGCCGCGGCTGTCGTAGGTGATTTCCAGCCACGCCACGCGCTCCAGGTCGACGCCCTTGTTCCCGGTGTGGTCCTCGTTCTGAATATCCCAGCAGAAGGTCGACCAGCCGTCCGCCCGCTTTTCGGCGGGATCCACGTGGTTGAGGAAGTGGGTGGTGGGAACGCCATCCACGGACCAGTGCACGGGCCCGTTGTCGAACAGCGCGACGCCAAAGTTATCCATGAACTTATTGAACTGGTAGCTGAACCAGCCCGTGCGGGGGGTCTCCTTGCCGGCCAGCACTTTCGACCCTTCGGCGGGCTCAACCTTTCCCATGAATGTCAGGACATGGCTGGCGTAGGCGTCGATCTTGAGGGGAATCCGGACCAGGGTGAAGCGCTTGGCGGCCGGGCTGTTGGTCGGTGGGCGGTACGGCTCGTAGGTGATCTCCAGCGCCGGCGTCTCCTCGCCGTCGATCGTCACGGTCTTCTCGCGAAGGCTCACTCCGGGCGACGCGTTGGTATCGCCGGGGAGGATCTCCCAGCCCCTGACGGGCACGGGAATGACTTCCGTTTGCGCGCCGATCACCCAGTTCGAGGCGTTGACGGCCGGCAGGCGCGTCGTCACATCGCCGGCCCGGGCCTGCGACAGCCCCAGCAGGCTCGCCGCCAAAATCAGTACCTGGATCAACCGTTGATTTACCTTCACTGCCGGCTCCTTCATACTTGAACGGAACATCATGCTATTAGTCCTGTTGATCCGGAATGCCTAACAGGAACTCCCGATCCAGCCGGCTAAAGACGATGAATTGGTAAGGGCCCCGCTCCCAGAGCACGCCCATGCTCTTATCCGGGAGCAGTGTCAAGGATGAGTAGGCCACCGGCCCCCCGGCAATCAGCCGTTCGCGGGGAAAACTCTCCGCTTCGTCTTCGCTGACCCGGACAACGAGATGGGTCCGCCGCTCCGGCCCCTTGGGCCCGGTCCAGACAATCCGGTCGCGATCGTCGCCCGCCGCCTTGAGCGTATAGCGCTTAATGGCGCAACAGACGGGCGTAACGGTCTGCCCGGGATGCGGCTCAGACCAGGTGCGGCCCCCGTCGGAGCTGATGGCGATCCACCGATGCGGACCCTCCTCCTGCCGGAAATCCAGGAGGAGCCGGCCGTCGGCCAACTCGACCAACTGATCTTCGTCCCCGCCATGATTGCCAGGAACCATTCCCCCGCGCTGCCAAGTCTGGCCATGATCCTCGCTGAAGACCACGAACACGCCAAAAGGAAATTTCCAGCACGGCACCACCAGGCGGCCCTGGCGATCCTGAATGCCCCCGCCGGGTCCGACGACGGTGCACGCCCACTGAGGATCGGCCATGTCGCGGCAAACCGCCGTCAGGTCCGCGGGCTCCGACCAGCCCACCCCATGATCGTCGCTGTAGCGAACCAGGTTCCGGATGTCATCGGTGCCAGGCCGGGCGGTCACAGAGCCCCTCCCGGGCTTGCAGCGGATGTAATGCAGCCAGATCCGGCCCGTCCGCCGATCGAGCACGGAGGTGGGATTGGCGGCCGACCAGGAATCCCCGGGGTTCTCGATCACGGTCATCGCCGACCAGGTGCGCCCGCTGTCGCGGCTTCGCTTCAGCACCAGGTGAACCTCGTTGTTCTCGGTTCCCGGATCGCCGCAATTGCGCTTCCGTGCTTCCGCAAAAGCCAGCAGGGAACCATCGGCGGCCGTCTCGATGACGGGAATGCGAAACGCCTGATAGCCCTCCTGCCCCGAAACGAAGACCTCCACGTGACAAGGGTTCGCCATATCCATTTATCTCACCAGGATGAGGGTGCCCGAGGAGGCCGATTTCACGAGCGCGACAAAGGTTCCGGAGTCGCCCTGTCTTGGCGTAACGGTGCCATTCGTGCCGCCGGCCAGAATAACCGTTCCAAGCAGGCCGCTCCAGGTGGTGCTGCTTGTCATCCTGCTGACGCCCTGTCCGGCCAGGAGCGACTGCTCGTCCTGGTCGGTGAACGCGCCCACCCAGAGGGCAATCCGTCCGCCGCCGCCGCCAGCGCCGCTGGCGTTGGAATCCGCATGCCCCCCCCGCGCGCTGATTGTTCCAGACGCCCCGGAAAAGGTTTTGCTCCACACCAGGATGCCGCCGCCCGCCCCGCCGCCGCCGCCCGAAGCCACCTGCGTGCCGCCGCCGTCGGCGTTGATTGTGCCTGCCAGAGTCATGCGGTCCGCCCGGATGCGCACGACACCACCCCCCCAGTTATAGGGCCGCCAATTGGTAGAATGTTTCCCTCCGGCGCTTCCGGCATGCAGGGGCGCATTGGTCAGGCCGTAGAGCAGCCCATTGGTATTGACAGCGGTGACCGAACCCGGCAACCCGCCCGCCCCGCCGTAACCCGCCCCGCCATAATCACGGCCCCGGCCTGGCCCGGTTCCAAAATTGGTGCTGAAATTGCCCATCTCACGAAATCCGGCCGCGGAGGCGTCAAAGCCCCCGCCCGCAGAGACCGCGAGCGTGTTGAAAATCATTTTGACGGAACCCCCGGTGACGCCGTGCGCAAGCGGACGCACCCAGCATCCCGGCCCGATCACGGTCGAGCCGGTCACCCGGACGAGCCCGCCCTGATCCGCCACCGCGGGATTCGTCGCCGCCGCCTCCACCTGGAGCCAGCCGGAATTGGTCAGGGTCAGGCCGGCGCTCTCGAGCATCACATTCGTGCCGCCGCTGATCACGTTCACCCAGCCGGAGTCGACCACCATGTCACCCGTGCAACTGAGCCGCGACCCGCCGTTATCCGTCCGCATCAGATTCAGCCGGCCGTTCCGGGCCTCCAGCCGCCCGCAGGCAACCCCGCCGTTGGAAAGTTCGAGCCGGTGCCAAAGTGAGTTTGTGCCGATCACGGTCAGCGTGTTGGTCACGGTCAAAGCAAAGCCGGGCGCCGGGAACCTGAACCACTGGTTGCTGACCAGCAGGCTGGCCACCGCCCAACTCGTCACTCCCGCCACCCGCCACTCGCCGCTGTGCCGGAGGGGTGTTGTGAGGAACCGGTTGTCCGGGAAAAAGAGGGAGCCCACATCCCCCGCATTGCCGGATCCGAGCACGCCTCCGACGGCGGAAAAGGAGACATCCGGCGCAGGGAGTTGCGCCTGGGCAACGGGGTCATACCACACCGCAATGCGGCCGCCCCCGCCGTTTGCGGGCGAGTTGACGCCCCCCTCGCCGCCATTCGCCCGCACGACCCCGATGGAGCCTTCGAGTATCCGGCACCGGATATTCACGCTCCCGCCCGCCCCGCCGCCCTCATACGTGCCGCTCCCGTTTGCTGCTCCATTCGCACTGATCGTGCCGGCCACATAAACCCGGCCGGTCGTTTCGATTCGCACCACGCCCCCGCCGTCGTTGCCGATCACGCCCGTACTAGCCGGATTGCGCCCGCCCGTGCTTCCGGCGGTCAACGGGTTGGTGACCGAACCATACGTATTGGTCTGGATATCCCCGGCCAACAGGGTCTGGCTGGCCGCATAGGACGACAGGTTTCCGCCGCCGCCGTGACTGCCGCCGGAATTGCGCAGCCCGCCTCCAGGCCCAACGCTTACGATGGGACTGCCGACATACGGCCCAAGGTTGCCGTAGCCTTTGCCGTCCGCTTCAATCCGGCCGAACGCGTCCACCCGCACCGCTCCCGCCCGCACCAGCGCGGAACCGCCATTGGTGATTTCCGAATATAGCGAAAGGGCCGCATTGGAGTAGACCGCCACCTGGCCGGTGACGCTGAGCAGGGCGCCATAATCGGGCGAGGCATTGGTGGCCATGCTGAACAGGCGGAAGGCGCCGCTGTTGGTCAGGATCAGATCGCCTCCCACCTCCACGATCACCGGGGTGTTGGACACGGTCGAGTAAAGCCGGTTGTACATGAAGCGGGCGCTTCCCACTTCCACGCTGCCAGTCGGGCCGGAAATAAAAATGTTGTTGGTCACGCGCAGTTGGAAGCCGTCCTGCACGAATCGCACCCGGCTGTTGGTGCAGGCGATGCGGCCGGGCGACCAGGCGCCGAATCCGAAAATCTGACCATTCAGGTTGCCCAGGGATTCACGCATGAGAAGCGTGTCGGGGAGCCAGATGGTCCCCAGATCGCCATTATAGGCGGAGGATTGCGGGGCGCTCGCATCGAGCAAAGCCAGGGGCTGGGACACCAGATTGCCCTGGGCCGCCCCGTACCGGATGCTGATGCGGCCGCCGCCGCCCGTGCCGCCCGCCGAGGAGGCGGTGCCGCCTCGGGCTCCAACCGATCCGGAACCGGTGAAGGTGCCGCACACGAGCAGCACGCTACCGCCCGAGCCGCCGGACCCGTACGTGGGCGTATAGTTCCCCCCGTTCGCGCTCACGGTCCCGTCCACCCGCGCCTCCCCGGTAGCGGTGACGAAAATCGCCCCGCCGCCGTTGCCGCCCGCGTAAGACGTGTGTCCAGCTCCCGCACTGCCGGGATTGGTGGGAGTGAAGGGATCCCCGTAAACCTGTCCCGAAGTAAAAGCAGAACCAACGCTAGAAAGGCCGCCAGCCCCGCCATAGCCTCCGCCATACGCCCAGGCAACAGACTGTCCACCCGGGCCATAACCGCCCCGGTTCTTGTCGCCCGTATACCCCTTTGAATCCGCGTTGATGGCGCCATTGACTTCCACGGCCAGGTTGGTGCATTCAATCACGACCCGACTGGTGGGCGTCCAGGGGGCGTTGGTGGCCGTGTTGACATAGTGCGTGATTTGTCCGCCGCTCAACACGGTCACCGTCACGGCTTTGAGCGTGCTGTCCCAATTGGTGAAGGTGATCGACCCTTTCACCAGCACGGAGTTCAGGAGCGGGGTCGACGTGGAGAGAATCGCGGCGGCACCGGCG
>CAIKKV010000543.1 GCA_903828035.1 uncultured bacterium | reverse complement strand
GCGCAGGTGGCAGTGGGTGACGCTGGGATGCGTCACCACCACGCTCGCCACGGCTTCCGCCCAGGTCTCGTTGGGCAGGGAGACGGCGCACAGCGCGTTGCGGTAGCCCAGCCGGCGCGAGTTGAAAATGGCGCCCAGCCGGCGGCCGATGCCATCGGCGAACAGGCGGCCCAGAAAGGCGAGCGACTCCTTTTCCGAAAATCCCCACTCGGCGCCGAGGGCCTCAAAGGGCCTCCGGATCAGGGGCAAGCCGCACTGCAAGGCGTAGAGAAACCCTTTTTCCGCTTCGGTAAAACTCATGTCGTCATCCTTCCCTGCACAAGCCTCATCATGGGTGATGCGTTCAGGATAAGGGGAACGCCGGCCCTGTGAAATGGGGTATTGCCGGATTTGGGCGGGTGAAAATCCTGATGCCGGAGCCGTCCCCTTTTTTTGGCTTGCCGCCGTGGCCCTGCTTTGTCACAGTTCCCGACCATGGACATAGCCTTTGTTGCCAAGGGAATTGACGGGCGGGGGGGGACGGAGCGCGATCTGTTTCAGCTGGCCGCCGGCCTGGCCGGACGGGGGCATGCGGTTACGCTTTACCTGCTTCGCTCCGGATCCCGGGCGCCCGCCGGCTGCCGCGTGGTGCGCGTTCCAACTGTCGGCGCCGGCTCCCTGGCCGGCCTCTGGAGCCTGGCCTGGCTGGGCCCCCGGATGGCTTTCCGCGGGGGGCATGACCTGGTCACCGGCTTTTCGCGGCTGCTCCGGCAGGATGTGATCCGGTGCGGGGGCGGCTCCCACGCCGCCTTCCTGGACACCCTCGATTCGCTCGGCTCGCCGCTCCAAGGGGCTTTCCGGCGCCTCCAGCCCCTCCATCGCTCGATTCTCGCCATCGAGCGCCGGCAGTACCGGCCCGGCCGCTACAGGCGCGTGCTGGCCATCTCCGAGCGTGTCAAAGAGGATCTCATCCGGACGTACGGCGTTCCCGGGCAGGCCATCCGGGTGATCCCGGACGGGGTCGATACCGCCCGCTTCCATCCCGGCCTCCGCCTGGCGCATCGCTCGGCGGTCCGCGCCGCCCGCGGCATTCCGGAGTCCGCGCCCTGCGCCCTGTTCGTGGGCAACGGGTTCCGGCGCAAGGGGCTCGACACCCTTCTGCATGCCACGGCCCGCCTTCCGGACCGGCGCTGGCACCTGCTGGTGGTGGGAGGCGATTCGGACCTGCCCCGCTACCGCACCCTGGCCGCCCGCCTGGGCCTGGCCGGGCGGATTGTCTTTGCGGGCTCGCAGGCGGAGCCGGATCCTTTTTACGGCGCCGCGGATCTCCTGGTCCTTCCGGCCGTGCAGGAGGCGTTCGGCAATGTGGTCCTGGAGGCGCTGGCCAGCGGCCTGCCTGCCGTCGTCAGCCGCGCCGCCGGCTCCTCGGCCCTGCTGCGGGACGGACTGGAAGCGGGCGTGCTGGAGGATCCGCGCAGCGCCGACGAGCTCGCGAGGCGCATGCGGACGGTTTTCGAGGGGGCCGCGGAGGGCGCCTCCGGCCGGACCGCCCGCCGCGTGGCGGAGTCGTTTTCAGTGGAGACGAACACGGCCCGGGTGGAGTCGCTGTTCGAGGAAGTCATCCGGGAGAAACGCTTGGAAAGCGGATCCAGAGCGGGCAGTCCTTGCTTTTAACTCTCCAATTCCTTAAGATTAAAAAATGCTCAAGATTCTACATTTGCTGAGCAACTGGAAGTGGACCGAGCGCGCTGAGCCTGCCGCCGACATGGTTTCGGGGCAGATTCAGATGGGCGCCAACGCCACGTTCGTCTGCGGGCGCTGTCCCTTTGACGCCAATGATGCCGTTGAAAACCGGGCCCGGATAAAGGGCCTGGCTCCCGTTGTCCTGGATCTTTCCAAGCATTTCGACCTGCTCACGGTGGGGCGCGTGCTGCCGCAGCTGACCCGCTTTTTGCGGGAGGGCCAGTTCGACATCGTGCATGCGCATATGACCAATGCCCACCTGCTGGGCGGCCTGGCCGCCCGCCACGCCCTTCCCAAGGCCCGCCTGGTCTGCACCTTCTACGAGTCCGACGGTCCCCGGCCCGGCTTCCGGCAGAACCTCCTGGCCAAGCGTTTCACCGATGGCGCGGTGGTGATCACGCCGCAGGCCCGCGAGAATCTGGTGAAGACCTTTGGCTTTCCCGATGCCCGGATCGCCGTCATCGAGCCCGGCCTCGATGTGGCCCGATTCCAATCCGCCGGGAGCCGGCAGGAGGCCCGCGCCTCCTTCGGCCTGAAATCCGGCGACCTTGTCGTCGGCATGGTCACGCGCATCCGCGAAGCCCGCCGCCTGGACCTGGTTCTGGAAGCGGTGGCCAGGCTGGCCCCCCGGTATCCTTCCTTGAAACTGATGATCGTCGGCCGCGGCGGGGAAGGGGCCGTGGAAACGGTCATCGAAAAACCGGCCGAGGCGCTGGGCATCCGGGACCGGGTGGTGCTGCCCGGCTACTGCCGCGACCAGAAGCTGGTGGACGCCTACAGGGCCATGGATATGCTGGCCTATCCCTGTCCCGGCACGGATCCCTCCTGCCGGACCGTGCGCGAAGCGATGGCGGCCGGGCTGCCGGTCGTGGCCTGCCGCGTGGGCTTCCTGCCCGTGCTCGTGGGCGAGGGGGAGACCGGTTATGTGACGGCGGCGGATCCGGCGGCCCTGGCCGGGGCCATCGATACCTTGCTGGGCGATCCCACCTTGCGCGAGCGGATGGCGACACAGGCCGCGATTGAAGCCCGGGAGCGGTTTACCAGCAAGGCCCAGGCGGCCCAATGCCTCCGGTTTTACGAAACACTGGGAACCCGGCGGTGAGCCCGGAGTGGATCGGGCTGGAGCACGGCGGGCTGGCCTGGAGCGTCCGGCCCGGGGCGACGCCTTTCATTCTGCGGCAGGAGTGGGCCCCGCCTGAGGCGGATAGCGATCGCTGGCGCATCGTGCAGCGGTGGGGCAGCCGGGTCAGCGCCCTGGGCGAAGCCGCCGGGCCGCTGTCCGGCGGCCTGTTCGTGAAGTGGTGCGGCCTTCGCCACCCGGGCGAAGCGCTCCGGTTCGCGGTGACAGACAGCCGCTCGAGGGCCGAGTGGCGGACGAACGCCTGCCTGGCGGGCCTCGGGATCTCCGTGGCCGAGTGCCTGGCGGTCGGCGAGCGGCGCCGGTTCGGCCTCTGGACCGGAGGCGTGCTGGTGTTCCGGGCGGTGACGCCTCCGCTGACGCTGGCGGCGTGCCTGCGCGCGGCGCCGGAAGCGGCGGCCCGGCGGCGGGCGGAGGCGGCGGCGGACCTGGTGTCCCGCCTCCACGCCCACGGCTTCTGCCACCACGATCTGCACGGCGACAACGTGCTCGTGGAGCAGGCGGGAACGCCGGCGGAGCGGCTGCTCCTGGTCGACCTGCACGAGGCGACCCGCCACCGCGTTCTGGCCGCGACGGACTGGCTGGCCGATCTGGCCCGGCTGAACGCGTATACGCCGGGGAGCCGGGCCTGCCGGCTTCGCTTCTGGGCGCGCTATGCGGCGGCGCGCCGGCTGCCCCGGGAGCGGCTCCGCGGCTGGCTGGCGGAGATCGATCGGGAGACGCGGCGGTTATGGAAAAGACATTACAGGAAACGGGGCGAGTCGATTGAGCTCTACTGATTCCTCCATTCTGTTTCTCGAGAAGGTGTTTCTCGAGCCGTGCCACTCCGAGGCGCGCGGCGTCGAAATTTTCAACATCAACCTCCTGGGCGACCTGGTCCGGATGGGCTACCGGGTTACCGTGATCGCGCATCCCGACTGGACCGGCATCCTGACAAGCCGGCTGGGGGAACAGGCGCCGGAGATCGTCGGGTTTCCCGGCTGGCTCCGGGGGTGGGCCGGTTCGGCTTTCGCGCTTAGGCACCTGCGGCTTCGGCGGTTTTCCGTGCTGCTCGTGGGCAACGTGGGCGACCGCCTGATTCCCGCCCTGGCCCTGATTCGCAAATGGGGCATCACGCGGCGGGCCGTGCTGCTGGCCCACCGCGAGCCGACTCCGCGCTTCGTGGAGGCGCAGGGCAAGTTTCTGACCGGCGTGGTGGCCGTGAACCGGCGCATCGCCAAGCATTTTTCGGGCGGCCAGTACGGGCGGGTGGAGGTGTATTACGGGGTGACCCGGGCCGAGCGCTTCCTGGGCCCGCGGCCGGAGAAGGCGGCCGGCGACCCGGTGGATTTCTGCGTGATCGGCGACCTGAACAGCGCCTGGAAAGGGGCCGATACCGCCGTGGAGGCCTTCGGCCTCCTGGCGCCCGAGGTGGCGGACCGCTGCCGCCTGCACCTGGCCTCGTTCCGCGAGCCGCGCACGAGCGGGGACCCGCGCATCCTGTGCTACGAATGGATGCCTTTCGACGCCATGGCGGATTTCCTGAAGCGCATGGACGTCATGCTGGTGCCCTCGCGCGACGAGGGCGTGATGCGGGAAACCTTCAGCCAGGCGGCGGTGCAGGGCATGCTCAGCGGCTGCCCCCTGGTCGTCCGGGACCTTGCCATCCTGACCGAGAAGATCAACGACGGCGGCGGCCTCGTGGCGCATTTCCCGCAGGAGATGGCCCGGGCGATGACCCGGCTGGCCACGGACCCCGACCTGCGCCGCCGCATGGGCGAGCGCGCCCGCCAGACGGCCGCGGAGCGCTATATCTGGAGCACGGAGGAGTTTACCCGGCGCTACCTATTTCCCGCGTAAGGGACGCAGCTTTTTCTTCAGCGCGTGCTTCCAGTCGTACAGCCGGAACGGAAGCCGCCGGGCGCCGGTGAAGGCGAGTCCCAGTTGACTCAAATAAAGGGACATAAACGCGTCGCGCTCCGGCCAGGTGAGGGGATGGCAGAGCCGTTTCAGGTCGGCCAGCCGCAGCCGCTCCGGCAGCGGGTGGGGAAAGAATCGCGCCCGCCCCGTGTCGATGACGCTGAAGGCCGCCCGGCCATCGCCTTGAACCTGCGCCAGCACATTGCCGGCCGAGAGATCCCGGTGATACACCCCGCGCTCGTGCATGCGGCCGAGGAACCGGGCCAGCACCTCGTAGAAGGCGACCCGGGGCATTCCCTGGAAGGATTCCGCCCCCCCCGCGAAGGCGGTGAACGCCGTGCGCACCGAGTCGGCTCCGGCAAAGCGGCGGCAGACGTAGTAGCTGAAGGACAGGGCGGCATGGCGCACGGGCCGCTCGAAAAACGCCACGGGCTCCGGCGTGGCCACGCCGCGCCGCTCCATCTCGCAGGCCGAGTTCCAGCTCCGCCGCGCCTTGGACGGCTGGTACAGGGAGAGCAGGCGCTTGTGCCACGCCTGGGCCTTCGCGCGCTTGACCACCAGCTCGCCGCCCGGGACCAGGGGATCCGCCGCCACCCAGACCGTGTTGCGGGCTTTCCGCAGCACATCCTTTTGCGCCGCCTCGAGCCGGTCCGGCAGGAACCGGCTGGGGACCGGCTCGGCGGGCCACCGGTCCGCCGGAAGGCCGAGGATCCCCCGCCAGCCCGCGAATTGGACCGGCTGGTGGCGCCGCTCCAGGGGCCTGGCGAGGATCAGGTCCGGCATCAGCGCGGCCGGCTTCCGGAGGCGGGGCGCCCGGCCGTCATCCCAGAAAAGGTACAAGGGCGCTTCGGTCAGCACGGCCGGCGCCCGGCCCGGCGCCCGGCCGTCGCGGTCGAGGAGGCGGGCGGCCGCCAGGTCGGCGGGCAGATACAGCGCGTCCAGGTCCGCCCCCCGGCCGTTGCGCGTCCAGGCCGCGTGGGCCACGCCGCGGGCGGTGCGGAACTCGAGGATCGTCACGTCCGGCCCGGAGGCCAGGGCCTTTGACCAGGAGGCGCCCGGCAGGAAGGCGGCGAGCGTGCGCAGGGCGTCGAAGGCGGGCCGGCGCCGGTAGCGCGCGGGATCGCCCGGGGCGCGGCCGTAGAAGGTGACATGCGGAATCGGCTCCGGATACTCCTGCGTGCCGTCGTCGACCAGCCCCTCGCGCTGGCCGATCAGGGGGCCCCAGTAAACGCGGCGCAGGGCGCCGGAGGCGGCGGCCAGGAGCAGGTAGCGGGCGAGGTAGTCGGCCTGCTTCTGGTCGGCGTCCTCCAGCAAGCGGCGGATCCGGCGCTCGCTCCAGGCGGTGTGCGTGCAGAGGGTTTCCAGGCCGAAGGCGCGCCCCACGGCCGCGAGAAGGAGGGCCTTGCGCACCAGGTTGAAGCGCGCGAGGCCGGCCAGGCGAGGGCCGAGGATTTTGGGATCGTACGCCTCCGGCTCCGTCGCGCGCTCGGCGAAGAGGTTGTCGGTCTGCACGGCGGGCAGCAGGTCGCGCCGCCGCAGGAGCTCCAGGAGGCCGGCGTTGTAGACCGGCTCGAAGTCCGTCACGTTGACTCCCGCCAGCGGCACGCCGGCGGCGCGCGCTTCGGCCAGCGCCGCGCGCCAGGCCAGCAGGAAGTCGTTCAGCGTCCGGTAGCCGGTCCATTTGCGCCGGTTGCAGGTGGAGCCGGCCTCGAAGGAGACGGCCGCCCCGCGGTGGGCGGAAAAGACCGACCGGGTGAAGCGGGCCCACCGGTCGAGGGCGTCGGCCGCGGGCAGGAGCCGGGCTTCGTCAAAGGGCTGCACGAGGTGGAGCAGGACCCTGAAATCGTCGGCCAGCAGCCGTTTCAGCAGCCGGCCGGCCGGGGCGTTTTCGTAGCCGTAGGTGATGTCCAGCCGCACGTCGCGCAGCCCCGCCTCGCGAAGCGAGCAGAGGACGAACGCGTCGCCGGCCGGATCGTCGGAGGCCGCCACGCAGATGCCCAGGAAATCCGCGGGCACGGTGTGCGCGGCGGCGGGCGGGCGCGGGCCGGAGGCGCGCAGCGCGCCGGGAAGCGTCCGCAGGCAGCCGGCCAGGAAGCCGCCGATCGAGAAGAGACGGTCTGGCTCAGTCATGCGCCTCCACGGGGATGCGGGGTCCGCGGAGGGAGGTGAGCACTTCGTACGAAATGGTGCCGGAGAGGGCCGCCAGCTCGTCGGCCCAGAGGGAGGCGCCTCCCTGCTCGCCCAGCAGCACGGCCTCGTCCCCGGCCTGCGCCGGCGAGTCGGGGCCCAGGTCGGCCATGACAAGGTTCATGGTCACCCGGCCGGCGAGGCGGGCGCGGCGGCCGGCGACCAGGATCTCGGCCCGGTTGCTCCAGGCGCGGCTGTAGCCATCGGAGTAGCCCACGGGGATCGTGGCGATCCGGGTGGCGCGGGGCGTGCGATAGGTGGAGTCGTAGCTGACCGGAAAACCGGCGGGCACGGCTTTGACCTGGATGAGGCGCGTTTTCCACTGGAGGAAGGGCCGCGTGGCGGGGGCGCCGGGCGTGCCGGGGCCATAGCCGTACAGGAGGATGCCGGGGCGGACGGCGTCCAGGTGCCAGTCAGGGGTGCGGCAGAGCGCGTCGCTGTTGGCGGCGTGGCAGAAGGGGAGGGCGAGACCGCCTCGGCGGCAGTCGGCGAGCACCTGGCGGAACCGCGTCATCTGGAGATCCGCGAACGCGCGATCGGCGCCGCCCGCGGAGGCGAAGTGGGTGGCGGCCCCGAGGATTTGCAGGCTGGGCAGGTCGGCGAGGGAGAGGAGTTCGGCGGAGGCTGTTTCCCAGTTGAAGCCGAGCCGCCCCATGCCGGAGTCGATCTTGGCCTGGGCGGCGATCACGCCGCCGAGCCGGGCGGCTTCACGGGCCAAACCCCGCGCCTGCTCCGCGGTGACGAGAAAGGGCTGGAGGCGGGCCTCGAGGATCAGGGCCGCATCGGAGGGCTCGGCCGCGCCGATCCACAGGATCTCGGCCCGGGGCAGCAGCCCGCGGAGCTGGAGCGCTTCCTCGCGGTGAAAGACCGCGAAGCGGCGGATGCCGCTTTGCCAGGCGGCGGGGCCGACCAGCCCGAGCCCGTGACCGTAGGCATCGGCCTTGAGCAGGACGATGATGTCGGTGGACGGCGTCAGGGAGGCGCGGATGGCGGCCAGGTTGGACCGCAGCGTGGCGAGGTTGATTTCGACCCGGGAATCGTTCATGAATCGGCCTTGGGCGCGGGCGGGGCCTCCTGGACGGGAAGCCCCCAGCCGCGCAGATGGCCGCTGATGAAGGCGATGACCTTGTCGTGGGCCAGCCGGCCCTCCTTCTGGGGATCGATGGCGGGGCCGAAGGCCACGCGCACGGGGGAGGCGGCATTGACGGGGCCGAACTCCTTCAGTAGGCGGCCGTTTCCGTGGAGATCGGTTTTGACGGCCACCGGGATGACGGGAACGCCCGCCTTGGCGGCCAGCTTCTCGCCCAGCGTATTGAACTCGGAGGGGATGAAGACGGAGTTCCGGGTGGACTGCGGGAAGATCAGCACGCTGATGCCGGCCTTGAGAAAGGCGGTTCCCTGCTCCATGACGATTCTGAAATCGTCCCGGGGGTTGGTGCGGGAGACGGCAATATGGTTGGCGGCGCTCATGGCCTTGCCGAAACCGGGAAGCTCGGTGAGCTCTTTTTTGACGACCACGCACATGGGCGTGAACGGGATGAGCAGGGCGGGGAAGAGGAAGGTCTCCAGGAGGCTCATGTGATTGGCCAGCACGACCACAGGGCCGGTTTGCTTGGCCAGATGTTCCAATCCGGACACCTCAAGCGTTCCGCCGATTCTCTCTATCGTTTTTATTGTATAATAAGCCCTATTGAACCAGTCTTGATTGCTGAACTGGCCGTTGCGGGCGATCCAGCTGCTATCCTTGATGACGGTCAGGATGCCTTTATAGTAACGCCACGTTGCCAGGAAGACCGGCTTGGGGGCTTGGGGCGTCCGGTAGTGGCAGGTTGCAAGCAGGTTTGCAACAAAAGGATGTGTGCGGTCGATGCCAAGGGTATTCATAACCGGCCTGTTTTATCATTGGAAACGGCGGCAGGCAAGCACGAAGGCGTGCGCGGGAGGGTGGGTGGATCCTTTTGATTCTTGACTACGGGGTTATCTCAGGTATATTACTCGTCAATTAGTAAAGAGGTTCACGCCATAAGTGGGTCTTGCACCCACTTTTTTTATGGGTCAGACCGGTGAGGGGAAACCCGAAGCCGGTGAAGCGAAGGAGAAGGAGCCATGGAAGAAATTCGCGCCTTTCTCACCTATTGGGAAAAGGAACGCGGGGTCGACCGGGAAACGGTCGTTCAGGCGCTGGAGGCTGCATTGTTGCAAGCCTCGCGGAAAAGCGTCGGGCCCGCGAAGAACCTGCGTATTGAAATTGATCGCAAAACCTGCGTTATCAAGGCTATAGCGACAGTGCATGTGGTGGAGCAGGTTGTCAATCAGCACGACGAAATCAGCTTTATCAAGGCCCAGAAGCTCAAGCCCGATGTCGTCCTCGGCGAAGATATGGACATCGACGTCACCCCCCGGGATTTCGGGCGCATTGCGGCCCAGAATGCCCGCCAGGCGTTCACGCAGAAGCTGAAGCAGGCCGAGCGGGCGATGATCAAAGAGGAATACAAGGACCAGATCGGCAAGATTGTCAGCGGCGCCGTGCGCCAGTTTGAGCGTACCGATGTGATCGTTGACCTCGGTCGGGCCGAGGCGGTTTTGCCCAAGAACGAGCGGATCCAGGGCGAGGAATACCAGCAGGGCGACCGCATCCGCGCGCTCCTGCTGGAGGTCCAGGAGAACAGCAACGGACCCAGCCTGGTGCTTTCCCGCGCCCATCCCGACTTTGTCCGCGCCCTTTTCGAGCTGGAAGTGGCCGAGATCGCCGATGGAACCATCGAGATCAAGGGCATTGCCCGCGAGCCCGGCCAGCGCACGAAGATCGCTGTTTTCTCCAAGGAGGAAAAGGTGGATCCGGTTGGCGCTTGCGTCGGCATGCGCGGCATGCGGGTCAAGAATATCGTGAAGGAGCTGTCGGGCGAGAAGATCGACATCGTCCGGTGGAGCGACGATATCCGCACGTATGTGGCGAACGCCTTGTCGCCCGCCAAGCTGGCCAAGGTGGTTCTGGATCCGGACCGGTCCAAGGTTATTCATGTGTCGGCCGACACGGATCAATTGTCGCTGGCCATCGGCAAGCGCGGTCAGAACGTGCGGCTGACGGCCAAGCTTCTGGGGTGGAAGGTCGATATTCAGCGCGAAGAAGGGGATATCAGCTTCGAAGAGAAGATGTCCCGCGCCATCGATCGTCTGGCGCAGATTCCGGGCATCGGCAAGGTCAATGCCGAGAAGCTGGTCCACGCCGGATTCCTGGATATTGTGGGTATCCTGGCGGCCGATGTGGTGGATATTCAGACGGGTGCGGAACTGGATGCCGATACGGCCAAGGCCATCTATGAGGCTGCCGCCATGTCGCAACTGGGCACCGAAGAGGGCGGGCAGAAATAGTCATGAGAGCGCATGAATTAGCCAGTTCCCGGATCGCCGCCACCACCACGGGTTTGTCGGCCGGATAGGTGACCCCGAACCATTTGTCGGGCGTCTGCAG
>CAIKKV010000542.1 GCA_903828035.1 uncultured bacterium | reverse complement strand
CCGCGATTGCCGATATTTCCCCGGTTCGCCCCATGTTCCTCTACGGCTATCCGCACGTCCCGCGCCTGTCCACCGGGGTGCATGACCCGCTTCAGGCGGCCGCGCTGTATTTAGGCAGCGGCCGCACGGAGCTGCTGGTCATCACCCTGGACATCCTGTTCATCTCGAAGGAAAGCTCCGAGCGGTGCCGCGCCGATCTGGAGGCCAAGACGGGCATCCCGGCGGCGCAGATCCTCATCAGCGCCACGCACACGCATTCGGGGCCCGTGACGGCGGATTATCTCGCCTTCCGCAGCGACCCAGTGGTGCCGAAAACCGACCCCGTCTACCTGGCTCATTTCGAAAGCCGGATCGTGGAGGCCGGCATCGCCGCCTGGAAAAAGAGGGCCGATGCCGAGCTGGCCGCCGCCTCCGTGATGATCGACGGGGTGGGGACCAACCGGCTCAGCCCCGAAGGCCTGGCGGACCGCGAGGCGGGCATCCTGGCCGTCCGGCGCAAGGACACGAAGGAGCTCATCGCGCTGAACGTGGTCTACAGCATGCATCCCACCGTCCTGCATGAGGACACCACGCTGGCATCCGGCGATTTTCCCGCCATGGCCAAGCAGCAGATGGTGAAGGCGTTTCCCGGCCTTGTTCCCCTTTACCATACGGGCCCCTCGGGCAACCAGAGCCCGCGCTACAGCGTCAAGGCCCAGACGTTCGCCGAAGCGGAGCGCCTCGGCGGGCTTCTGGCGGCGCCGATCATCGCCCGCGTCAAGGCGCTTGGCGATGCCGAGTTCGACGCCAACCCGGTTCTGAAAGCCGCGGCCTGCCTGATGAAGCTGGAGCCCCGGACGTTCCGGAGCCTCCGCGAGGCGAAGGCGAACTTGCAGGCCAAGATGGCGCATTATGAGAAGCTGAAAAAGGACGGCGCGCCCCATGGTCCGGTGCGGACCGCGGAGTGCACCGTCTTCGGCGCGGAGGAACTTGTGGTGCTGGCGGAGTCGCAGGAGAACGGCGAGCTCCGGGCCTGGCAGGAAAAGTGCGCCACCATACAGCTTCAGGCTTTTCGCATCGGCTCCGTTTGCCTGGCGTGCATGCCGGGCGAAGTGTTTGTCGAATACGGGCTTGAGATCAAGAAAAAGGCGCCCCTGAAAACGTGGGCGGTCAGCCTGGCCAATGGCGAGCTTCAGGGCTACATCGTCACGCCCGAGGCGGAAGTGGAAGGCGGATACGAGGCGCAGTGCGGCTTCTTCAAGGCGTCCAATGGCGCCCGACTGGTCGAGGAACTGCTCCGCCTGGTGGAACGCGTGGCATGATCCTGTCGATCGACTGCGGCTCAACCAACCTGAAGGCGGCCTTGTTTGACAAGGAGCTGCGCCCGGTTGCGCAGCACGGCGTGCCACTCAACTATTGCCGTCGCGATGCGGTGTATGTGGAGTTCGATGCGGAGGTGCTCTGGGTCTCTTTCCAGAGATTGCTGAGGGAGCTCCTGTCCAAGGGCGGGGTTTCGCTTGCCGCCTTGACCCATGTGACGATGGGTAGCCAGGCGCAGAGCTTTTGCCTGCTCGACGAGCGCGACAAGCCCCTCATCCCGTTTATCAGCTGGATGGATATCCGGGCCGCCGATGAATCGCGTGAGCTGGTGAACGCATTCGGGTCCGATTTTCACCGCCATTGCAGCTTTTCCACACCGCTGCCCTCGATCCAGATCGTTAAAATGCTCTGGGTGAAGCGTCATTTTCCGGATCTCTGGGCCCGCTCCCGGCGGCTGGTCTCCATGCCGGGCTTCCTGTTCCTGAAGCTGTCCGGGTTGAATATCATCGACACCAACCTGGCGGCCATGAGCGGCCTCTATTCGCAGGCGCTTGACGCCTGGTGGCCCGATATCCTGTCGCGGGCCGGCGTTCCGCCCAGTTGGATGCCCGAGCTGAAGCCGGCCGGAACGCATTGGACCGGAACGATTTCCCTCGACGGCGTTTCGGCCGACGGGGTGGGGCTGGTTCCGGCGGGGAACGATCACACGGCCGGGGCCCTTGGCAATGGTTGCCGGCCCGGCGAGGTGATTGTCACGTTCGGCACGGCTCTTGTGGCCTATAGCCGGTGCGGCGTCGAGCCCGGCCCGTTTCACGCGGGCGGATGCTGGGGGCCCTATCCGCTTGGCGGATATTACGAGCTCGCCTCGAGCGCCTACGGGTGCAGCGCGCTGGATTGGGCCCGTGAGGTCCTGCTGCCTGGCCGCCCCGCGGCGGAGTTCGACGCGCTGGCGCTGACGGCGAAGCCCGGTTGCGGCGGCGTGCGGTTTGATCCCAAGCTCGCCCGGACCGACTCGGCCTGGACCGGGAAGGGGAGCCCGGCGGATCGGGCCCGCGCCGTCCTGGAAGGGATCCTGTTCCGGCTTCGCCAGATGCTGGCCCGGGATATCCAGGCGCCGCGCGATCGCCAGGTGTGCGCCCTGGGCGGCGGCTCCAAAAGCGATATCTGGATGCGGATGGCGGCGGACGTTCTCGGCTGCACCGTGCGGCGGGGCGCCGGCGATAGCCTGCTGGGCGCGGCCGCCCTGGCCGCCGGCCGGGCGGAGTCTCTGGAACGGGTACACGATCGGGCGCTCGCGCCTGATCCCGCCGCGGCGGCCTGGTATGATGATTTGATTGGACGGGGTGTCGAATCTTGATGTAGTATGAGACCGCATTAGGGAGGAGTCGCCATGGACGAAAAAAAAGATAATCTTTCCGGTTTGGCCCCCCAGAATACGTCTGAAGCCACGATCAGCGAAACCGATATCGTCTTCGATTGCCCGTACTGCGGGAAGAACCTGTGCATCGATTACCATGGAGCCGGCCTGATGGTGGCCTGCCCCGAGTGCGAGAAGCGGCTCCAGGTGCCGATTCCCGAGGGCATGGACATCACCGATTTCGACAGCTCCACCGAAGAGGTCCGGGTTCGCCTGATTCACATGCGCGAAGCCCTCATCGAGGCCCAGAGCCGCCTGACCGAACAGCAGCAGGAGCTGGCCAGCCTTCGCGAGCGCTGCCAGGCGTTCGAGCAGATCTTTGCCAATATCCGCGAAACCTTCCGGGCCATGCATGAAGATGCCTCGCGCATGAAGCGGGATATGACGCTCGTGAACGGAACCCTGGACCGGATTTCCAAGATGGCGGAAGATGCCATCGGCGAATCGCTCTAGCGGTTAACCCGGGTTCGCGTCCAGCGCATTGAAGAGCTTTCGCTCCACGGCCGGCCAGGCGTAATTTTCAAGAACATAGCGCCGCCCGGCTTCGGCCATTTGCCCGCGGATGTCGGGCTTGTCCAGCACGAGCAGCAGCTCTTCCTCGAACTCGGGATAGCGGTTGAACCACAGGCCCCCGTTGCTGCGGCTGCAATGATCCTGCAGCACGGCGCTGATCTCCCGCACCAGCACGGGCGTGCGCGCCAGCCACGACTCCAGAAGCACAATGCTGAAGCTCTCGTTCAGGGAGGGGTGGCAGAACACCGTTGCGCCCGCCATGGCTTCGTGCTTTTCCTGCT
>CAIKKV010000541.1 GCA_903828035.1 uncultured bacterium | reverse complement strand
GCGGCGACCTGCCGCAGCGCGTCCACCGCTTCCGGGGCCTCGAGATCGCCCACATGGGGAGACAGGACGACACGGTCCCCGAAAGCCACGGCGATGGTGTTCTTGAGCTCCGCCCCCATCGCCAGCACGCACCGGTTCACCCGCCGCCCCAGACGGACCGCGTTGGGCGCATAGCCCCGGGCCCGGCGCCACACTTGAGGCTCACCGCGGCGGATGACGCAGATGGAATCGTCATTGCGCAGGTTGATCTCGCGATCGTGCACGAGCAGGTAATCCGCGATCCCGCCCAGGCGCGCGCGGGCCTCCTCGGTCGAGATGCAGACAGGCTCGCCGCCCCGGTTCCCGCTGGTCATGATCAGCCAGTCGAACGCTCCCACGGGATCGCCTTTCAGCGGCGCGGCCAGGAGGGCGTGAAGCGGCGTTGTCGGAAGCATGACGCCCAGGGTGGCGGTGTCGGGCGCGATCAGATCAAACGGAAGAAGCCGGCGTATCGCCGCCCCGGGCGGAACATCGAGAATCCCGATGGGCCCCGCCGCCGAGACCAGCAGGGATTCCATGGCCGGATCGAGGAGGCCGGTGGCGCGGAGCACCTCCGCCTCGCGGGCCATCACGGCGAAGGGCTTGTGCGGCCTGTTCTTTAGCGCCCGCAGCCGGCGCAGGGCGTCGCCCTGGCGCGCATCGGCCGCCAGGAGGAATCCGCCCAGCCCCCGAACCGCCACCACGGCCCCCTCCGAAAGGGCCTTCCGGGCCTCCCGCAAGGCGTCGCCCTCCACCGGCCGGCCGTCCCCTTTTTCGAGACGCAGGCGGGGGCCGCAACGCGGACAGGCCATGGACTCCGCGTGGAACCGGCGATCCTCCGGGTTGTCATACTCGCGCCGGCACTCGCCGCACAGCTCAAACGGGGCGAGGGTGGTGCGCGCCCGGTCGTAGGGCATGGCGTTGATCACGGTGTAGCGCGGGCCGCATCGCGTGCAGGTGGTGAACGGATAGCCGTACCGCCTGCCGGAGGGATCGAACACCTCCCGCAAGCAGTCCGGGCACACCGCGAGATCCGCCGGAACCAGCGACTCGGCGGGCTCGTCGCCGCCGCTCTCCAGAATCGCGAACTCGCCGGCGTCTTCCGCGTCGGGAAGCGCCGTCTCGTCGAGGATGCGGGACGAGTCGATTCTCGCATTCGGAGGCAGGGAGGCGGGCAGCGCCGCCAGGAACTCGCGGATTCGCTCCGGCGGCCCCTGAAGCGTCAGGCGCACCGACCCGAGCCGGTTCTGCACGTGGCCGCCCAGCCCGGCGCGGCGGGCCAGCCGGTAGACGGCCGGCCGGAAGCCCACCCCCTGCACGATGCCGGTCAAGTCGCAGACCACGCGATGGCGCGCGGGGCTCACGAGCCAATCCTGCCGGGCGGCCAGGGCGCAAGGGCGCCAAGCTGGCCGCAGCCCGCCTGGATATCGGCGCCGTGCGAGATCCGGGTGCGGACAAACAGCCCCTCCTCCATCAGCCAGCCGCCGAACTCCCGCACGCGTTCGGGCGAAGGCGTCTCGAACACGGGCGAAGGCCCGCCGTTGTAGGGGATCACATTCACCCGCACCGGCAGCCCGTCCAGGTAGCGCGCCGCTTGCCGGGCCTGCCCGCGGGAGTCGTTGACTCCGGCCAGCAGGACGTATTCCACGAAAACCACCCCGTGCCGGGAATGGGGAAAGGCCAGCAGGGCCTCCTTGAGCACGTGCAGGGGATAGCGCCTGTTGAGGGGCATCAACCGGTCGCGCAGGCGATCGTCGGCCGCATTCAGCGATACGGCGAGCCGCAGATTGGGCAGGCGCAGCTCGCCCAGCGCCCGTATGCCGTCGGCATGGCCCGCCGTGGAAACCGTGATGTGCCGGTACGCGATGTTCCAGCCGCGCGGATCGGCCATGGCCCGGATCGCCTCCGCCACGTTTGACAGGTTATCCAGCGGCTCCCCCATGCCCATGAACACGACATTGCTGATCGCGCCGCCGGCCCGGCGGGCATCGTCCAGCTGGCCCAGGATCTCGCCTGCCGTCAAATCGCGGGAAAAGCCCATCGCGCCCGTGGCGCAGAACGCGCAGCCCATGCGGCACCCGGCCTGGGAAGAGACGCAGAGCGTGGTTCGCCCGCGATGCGGAATGATCACCGACT
>CAIKKV010000540.1 GCA_903828035.1 uncultured bacterium | reverse complement strand
TCCTTCAGGATCTCCATGTTCAGGAGCACGGCGCGCACCGGCTTGCCGCTGGAGCGCTGCTCCTCCGCCACCTCCGCGATCTGCTCCGGGCTGATCCGCCCCTTCTCCCGGAGGAGCAGCAGCAGGGGATCAATTTCATGATCAAGCGCCATGGCTTACTTTCTCCTCTTTCCGGCGTCTTCCTGGAGCTTCTGGACGATGCTGTCGGGATCCTGTGACTTGGTCACCAGGTCTTCATACGTAATCAGGCCGTTTTCGTACAGGGACATGAGATGGGCGTCGAGGGTGATCATGCCCCACTTGCCGCCGGTCTGGATCTCGGAGGTGATCCGGAAGGTCTTGTTGTCGCGGACGAGCGCCTGGATGGCGGGAGTCGAGATCATCACCTCGAAGGCGGCCACGCGGCCGGGCTTGTCGGCCCGCACCAGCAGCAGCTGGGAGATCACGGCCACCAGGCCCGAGGCAAGCTGCGTGCGCACCTGGGACTGCTGGGTCGTGGGAAACGAGTCCACGATGCGGTCCACGGTGCGGGCGGCGCCCGTCGTGTGCAGGGTGGCGAAGACGAGATGGCCTGTTTCCGCGGCGGAGATGGCGGCCTGCATCGTCTCCTGGTCGCGCATTTCGCCCACCAGGATCACGTCCGGGTCCTGGCGCAGGCCGCGGATCAGGGCCTCCTTGAAGCTCGGCACGTCCACGCCCACCTCGCGCTGGGTGACCAGGGACTTCTTGTGCTTGTGGTAGTATTCGATCGGGTCCTCGACCGTGATGATGTGGCAGTCGCGCTCGATGTTGATGACGTTGATCATGCTGGCCAGGGTGGTCGTCTTGCCCGAGCCCGTGGGCCCCGTCACCAGGATCAGGCCGCGGGGGCGGAACAGCAGCTCCTTGACCTGCGGCGGGAGGCCGATCCCTTCGAGGGTCATCAGGTCGGAGGGAATCTGGCGCAGCACTACGCCGACGTTGCCCTTCTGGTGGAACACGCTCACGCGGAAGCGGGCGGCATCGCCGAAGCCGAAGCCGAAGTCCGTGCCGCCGTTCTCCTGCACCTTCTGCTGGTCGCGCTCGGAGGTGATGGCCTTCATCAGCCGCAGGGTGTCGTCGGGGGTGAGGACCGGCAGGTCCAGCGCCACCAGGCCGCCGTGGAGGCGGAACACCGGCGGCGAGCCCACGGTGATATGAATGTCCGAGACGCCCTCGTCGATCGCGGACTGCAGCAGTTCGTTCATTTCTATCTGAGCCATGGCTTACTCCACATCTCCCATCGTCACCCGCAACACCTCGTCGAGGGTGATCAGGCCCGACATGACCTTCCGGAGCCCGTCCTCGCGCAGGGTGCGCATGCCGAGCTCGCGCGCCCGGATCCGCAGCTCGTTGGCGGGCTTCTTTTCGAAAATCATCTTCTGGATTTCATCGTTGATCATGAAAATCTCGAAAATGCCGGCCCGGCCGGAGTACCCGGTCAGGGAGCAGTGCGCGCACCCGTGGCCGCGGTAGAAGTCGAGGTCCTTGGCCTGCGCCGCCAGCGGGCCCAGGAGCCGGATCTCGCTCTGGGGCGGGCGGTACGACTCCTTGCAGTGGGGGCAGATCGTGCGGCAGAGGCGCTGGGCCATGACCGCGCGGAGGGCCGAGGCCACCAGGAACGGCTTGATGCCGATATCCAGCAGGCGGGTGATGGCGCTGGGCGCGTCGTTCGTGTGCAGCGTGCTGAACACGAGATGGCCGGTGAGCGAGGCCTCGGTGGCGATGCGGGCCGTCTCCAGATCCCGGATTTCGCCGATCATCACGATGTTGGGGGCCTGGCGCAGGATGGACCGCAGCGCCGCGGCGAAGGTCAGGCCGATGTCCTCGCGGACCATGACCTGGTTGACGCCCGGCATCTGGTATTCCACCGGGTCTTCCACCGTGATGATCTTGCGGTCGGGCCGGTTGATGTAGTTCAGGCAGGCGTACAGCGTCGTCGTCTTGCCCGAGCCCGTGGGGCCCGTCACCAGCAGGATGCCGTCGGCCAGCGTGATCAGCCGCTCGAACTTCTCCTGGTCGTCGGCAAAGAAGCCCAGCTTCGGCAGGCCCAGCGCCAGGTTCTGCTTGTCCAGGATACGCATGACGATGCTTTCGCCGTGCACGGAGGGGACGGTGCTCACGCGCAGGTCGAGCTCGCGGCCGCGGACGTTGACCTGGATGCGCCCGTCCTGCGGGGTGCGCTTCTCGGCGATCTTCATGTTGGCCATGATCTTGACGCGGCTCAGGATGGCGGCCTGCAGGCGCTTGGGCGGGCTGTCCACCTCGTGCAGCACGCCGTCGATCCGGTACCGGACGCGGAACCGCTTTTCCATGGGCTCCAGGTGGATGTCCGAGGCGCGGTTGCGGTGCGCCTCGAAGATGATCAGGCTGACGAGCTTGATGATCGGCACGTCGGAATCGCTCACGTCGGAGACGTCGGCGATCGCCCCCTGCTGCCCCTGCGTCACCACGTCGACCGCCGTCGTGTCGATCTGCGTGTACAGGGCCTCCATCGAGGACTCGGCCGTGTAATACCGCTCCAGGGCCACCTGGATTTCCTCGGGCAGCGCCACGACGCCCTCGACGTTGCACTTCAGGATGTAGCGGAGCTTGTCCAGCGTCTCGACGTCCAGCGGGTCGCCGATCGCCACGGTCAGGGTGCTGTCGTTCTTGTGGACCGGGATCACCCGGAACTGGCGGGCCGTGTCGACCGTCAGCGCCGCGGTCACCTCGGCGGGAATGGACATGCCCGTCAGCGTGATCATCTCCATGCCGAAGCGGGCGGCCACGGCGCCCAGGGCGTCGCGCTTGGACAGCTCGCGCCGGTCGATGAGGACGTCGAGCGCGCTGGACTTGCCGTCGGAAGCGGACTCGCGGGCCGACTCGATCTGCTCGCGGGAAACGAGGCCCTCTTCCTCGAGGATCTCTAGGACGAACTCATCGTTGGATGTCACTGCACGCTCCCTGCCGGCGTCCCGTCGGGGCCGCCAAGCCGCTGCACCAGCTTCTCGGTGGCCATCTGGGGGTTGGCCTTGCCCCGGCTCAGGCGCATGACCTGGCCGATGAGGAACTTCAACGCCGCCGCCTTGCCGCCCCGGTAGTCCTCGACGGACTTCGGGTTCTCCGCGATCACCTGGTCGGCCAGCGCGCCGATGGAATCGGCATCGCTCACCTGCCCCCACCCCCGCTCGGCCACCACGGCCGCGGGATCGCCCCCCTGCTCGAACAGGATGGCGAACACCTCCTTGGCCGTGTTGGAGTTGATCGCGCCGCGGCTGGCCAGGGCGGCCAGGTCGCGCAGCGCGGCCGGGGTCACCTTGACCTGGCCGATCTCCATCTCCCGCTCGGACAGGAGGCGCAGCATCTCGGTCATGACCCAGTTTGAAATCATCTTGGGCGTGTCGGAGCCGCGCGCCGCCTCCTCGAAATAGTCGGCCACCGCCTTCTGGGCCGCCAGCACGCCGGCGTCGTACTCGGGAAGGCCGTATTGCGACACGAACCGCTGGCGCTTCTGGCGGGGAAGCTCGGGCAGCGCGGCGCGCCAGGCCTCGACCCGCTCCGCCGGCAGGGCCACGGGCATCAGGTCCGGCTCGGGGAAATACCGGTAGTCGTGGGCCTGCTCCTTGGAGCGCATGGTGTAGGTCGCGCCCAGCTCGGAGTCCCACCGGCGCGTTTCCTGGACGATTTTCTCGCCGGTGCGGATGGCCTCGAGCTGGCGGTTCCGCTCGAAGTGCAGCGACTGGTGCACGCCCTTGAAGGTGTTGAGGTTCTTGATCTCCACCTTGGTTCCCAGCTCGACCTGCCCCTCGGGCCGCACGCTGCTGTTCACGTCGCAGCGGAGGTTGCCCTCCTCCAGGTTGCAGTCGCTCACGCCCAGGTAGAGCAGCATCTGCTTGAGCGCGACGAGGAACGCGAGGGCCTCCTCCGGCGTCTCCATGTCGGGCTCGCTCACGATCTCCATCAGGGGCACGCCCGCGCGGTTGCAATCCACCCCGCTCCGGCGGCCGTGGTGAATGCACTTGCCCACGTCCTCCTCGAGGTGGATGCGCGTGAGGCGCACGGTCTTGAAGCGGCCGCCCGCGTCGATCTCCACGCCGCCGTCGAGGCAGAGCGGCTTGTCGTACTGGGAAATCTGGTAGTTCTTGGGCATGTCGGGATAAAAGTAGTTCTTCCGGTCGAACTTGCAATAGGGGCTGATGGTGCAGCCCAGCATCAGGCCCGTCATGGCGGTGAGGCGGATGGCCTCGCCGTTCATCACCGGCAGCGTGCCGGGGTAGCCCAGGCAGACGGGGCACACCTGCGTGTTGGGCGGGGCGCCGGGCCCGGTGGGACAGGCGCAGAACATCTTGGAGCGCGTCTTGAGCTGGACGTGCACCTCCAGCCCGATGGTGAACAGGTACTTCATGCCGGGACCCTCCGCGCCGGCCGGCGCAGGTGCCAGTCGGTCGCCGCCTGGTAGGCGCCCCCCGCGCGCAGCACGGCCGCCTCGCCGAACGCCGGCCCCAGGACCTGCAGCCCGACGGGAAGCCCCTCGGGCGTGAAGCCGCAGGGCACCGACAGCCCGCAGATCCCCGCCAGGCTCGCGGGCACGGTGAAAATATCGCCCAGGTACATCTGGAGCGGATCGGCGGTCTTCTCGCCCAGCTTGTAGGCGGCCGTCGGGGCCACGGGCGTGAGCAGCACGTCGCACGTCTTGAACGCCTCCTCGAAATCGCGGCGGATCAGCGTGCGCACCTGCTGGGCCTTGACGTAATAGGCGTCATGATAGCCGCTGCTGAGCACGTAGGTGCCCAGGATGATGCGGCGCTTCACCTCGGGCCCGAAGCCCTGCGCGCGCGTTTTGCCGTAGAGATCCAGCACGTCCTCGGCGTCGGCGGCCCGGTTGCCGTAGCGGACGCCGTCGAACCGCGCCAGGTTGGCCGAGGCCTCGGCCGTGGCGATGATGTAGTAGGTGGGAATGGCCACGGAGGTGTGCGGCAGCGAGACGTCCTTCACCTCGGCGCCCAGGGCGCGGCACTTGTCAATGGCGGCCTGGATGGCCTTTTCCACGGCGGGCGCCAGCCCCCCCACGAAATACTCGCGGGGCAGCCCCACCCGCAGCCCCTTCATGCCGGAGCGGCAGGCGGCGGCGTAGTCGCCCACCGGCACGTCGACCGAGCTGGAGTCGTGCGGATCAACGCCGGCCATGATGCCCGTGAGGAGCGCGGCGTCCTCCACGTCCTTGGCCAGCGGGCCCACCTGGTCGAGCGACGAGGCGTAGGCCGTCAGGCCGAAGCGGGAGATGCGCCCGTAGGAGGGCTTCAGGCCGGTGCAGCCGCAGAAGGAGGCGGGCTGGCGGACGGAGCCGCCCGTGTCGGACCCGAGGGCGCACAGGGCCATGTCGGCCGCGACCAC
>CAIKKV010000539.1 GCA_903828035.1 uncultured bacterium | reverse complement strand
TGGTGGCGCAGACATCCTTTGTCTCCCGGGTGCGCGCCGTGAGCGATTTCCTTCCCGCCGTGGCCGCCTGGAAGGGCCGCGAGTACACGGTCACCCGGGCGCCGACGGCCCGCGAGTGCGAGGACCTTCTCTTCGGCTGGCTCGTTGAGTGCGGCGTGAGCAGCAATTCCGTCATCTTCGTGAAGGACGGCGTGACGGTCGGCATCGGAACCGGCGAGCAGGACCGCGTGGGCGTGGCCGAAATCGCGCGCGACAAGGCCTACCGCAAGCTCGCCGACCGGCTCTGCTGGGAACAGTACAAGATTCCCTACAACACGCTGGGCGATCCCGGAAAGAAGATGGAAATCGACGCCGAAGTGGCCCGTCGCAAGGGCGGCCTGCCGGGCTGTGCGATGGTGTCGGACGCCTTTTTCCCGTTCCGGGACGGCATCGAGGTGGGGCTCCGGGAAGGCGTCACGTCGGTGGTTCAGCCGGGCGGTTCGGACCGCGATTTCGAGAGCATCGAGGCCTGCAACGAAGCGGGCGCGGCCATGGTTTACACGGGACAACGCTGCTTCAAGCATTAGGGGATCGCGATGAAAAAAGTGACGGTCGGGTTTGTCGTTTACGGGGTTCACAAGGATGGCCTGCGCGATCCGATGGGCACCCCTTTCATTGACGAGTCGCTGGTGGCGGCCTCCAAGAAGGCGCTTCGCGACTCCGGCGTGCGGCTGGTCGAGCACCCGGTGGTGGTGGCCTCCAAGGAGGAGGCGCGCGCCTGCTTCGGCGCTTTCAAGAAGCGGGACGACGTGGACGCCCTGGTCCTCTTCTCCGGCACCTGGGTGTGGTCCGCGCACCTGGTGGCGGCGCTGCGGGATTATGCGATGACCGGCCGGGGGATCGTGATCTGGACGCATCCGGGGTCGCAGGGCTGGCGCCCGGTGGGCGGCCTTGTCATGCACGGCGCGCTCAAGGAGATCGGCCTGCCGCACCGCTTCGTGTACGGTGCCCACGACGATCCGCGCGAAGTGGGCGCGATTGCCGCCTACTGCCGCGCCTCCGCCGAGCGGAACAGCCTGAACCAGAGCACAATCGGAACGTTCGGCGGGCGCGGCATGGGCCAGACCTGCGGCGCGGCCGATCCCTCGCAGTGGATGAAGACGTTCGGCATCGATATCGATTCGCGCGACACGACCGACCTGATCCGCACGGCCGACGCCGTGACCGCGGCCGAGCTCGTGGCGGCCCGGAAGGCGATCCAGCCGCTGTTCAGCGTGCCCATTCCGAAGGGGCGCGTCGCCGACCGTTCCATCCGGCTGTACCTGGCCATCAAGAAAATCCTGAAGAAGGAAAAGTGGGATTTCTACACCATCCAGTCGTTCCCGGGATTGGGCGACGATTACAGCGCCACCTGTTTCGCGCAGAGCCTGATTTTGAACGACGGGATCGGCACGTCGACGCTGTGCGATTTCAACACCGCCATGACGGTGAAGCTGCTGACGGATATGGGCGACGAGCGCGTGTACTACGGGGATCTGCAGCACGTGGACAAGAAGGCCCGCGAGATCAAGATCATCGGCGATGGCGCCTGTCCGCCCTCCCTGGCCTGCTCGCGGGGGCCGGCTTCCTTTGCCGAGCACGGCATTCCCACGGAAGGCGGGGCGGGGGGCATTTCGGTCGACCTGCTCTGCAAGCCGGGAGAGGGCGTGCTGGCCCGGTTCGGCCGGACGAACGGCGCCTTCGAAATGGCCATCTGCCGGTGCTCCATGGTCACCCCCTCCGTCGAGGAGTTGAAAAAGAGGCGCCTGGAGTGCGGCATTCCCTTCTGGCCGCACGCGTTTGTGACGGCCCATGCCGACATGGACGCCCTGGTCGAGGCGTGGAATAACGAGTACGCCTACCTGGGCTACGGCGCCCACCTGTACGACGAGCTCCTGGCGTTCTGCGCCCAGACGGGGGTGAAGGCGATCGCGCTGTAAGCCCGCTCCGAGCCTAGGGGTGCTCCGCCACCACCTGGATGGCGATGCCGCCGCGGGGGTTGAAGGTGCCGGTCACGCGGGCCTTGCGCGGCCGGATCGCCTTCACCAGGTCGTCCAGGATCCGGTTCGTGACCGCCTCGTGGAACGAGCCGTGGTTGCGGAATGAAAACAGGTACAGCTTCAGCGCCTTGCTTTCCACGCAGTGCCTGTTCGGGATGTACTCGATGACCAGGTGGCCGAAATCCGGCTGCCCGGTAATCGGGCAGAGGGCCGTGAACTCGGGGCAGTCGAGCCGGATCCAGTAGTCCCGTCCGGGCTTCGGATTGGGAAAGGACTCAAGCACGGCCTTCTCCGGGCTGTCCGGGTAGACG
>CAIKKV010000538.1 GCA_903828035.1 uncultured bacterium | reverse complement strand
GGCTCCAAATTGCGGCCTGTTACCATCGGCTGGCATTCTCCCTCGGATGAGGCCCCGCCCTGCTACGCATGGAGGGTACCTCCGTAGTACCTCCGTAGTACCTCCGTTCTACCTCCGTTCTACCTCCGTAGTACCTCCGTGTGCCAGACGGAGGTACTACGGAGGTACTACGGAGGTACTACGGAGGTACTACGGAGGTAGCCTATGGAAGGGCTCCTGATACTAGCGACGGAGGTAGGACAAAAGGCTCGGTTTCTGATGGCCGGCCTAAGATCGGCGGGGTCACCGAGACGACGGAAATCGGCCAAGGGTGGGATGGGGGCGCAGTCCAGTGCCTGCGCTTGTCACCGGATCCCTGACGGCACGGGCCTTGGGGCACTGCTCCGGTCGAGGGGAGGGTACGGAGTCCCGGCTTTAGCCGGTGAGACGGGGTTTCGCCATGAATCAGCAAGTATTTCGAGCCGCCGCCAAGGGATAGCGCGCGGTCGGCTAAATAAACCACGCGCACCGGGGCAAGCAGATGCACCAGGCCGGGCCTGCACCCGGAAGGTGAAGCCGGGATCATGACTAAATCGGCTTCCTTAACGGTCGTTCTTGGCACTGCTTTAGGGTTATCTGTGTTCATCGGTGGTCGTGTGCTGCCAGGAAAATTAACCAAAACCCTCCCGCGCCTGGGTGTGGGGTGGCGCGGGAGGGTGTGGGGTGGACTGAGGCTGATCAGCCGGCCTTGCTTTCGTCAACGACCACGAACTGGCTGCCGCCGTTCCGCCATACGCGGAGCAGACTGGTCTTGTCGCGGGCATTTTCGGTCATACGGACGGCCTCTTCGGCGTTCTTGACCGGCTTGCGATTGATTTCCTGGATGACGTCGCCCGGCTTGAGCCCGGCCTCGGCGGCGGCGGAGTCGGGTTTAACTTCGGTCACCACGGCGCCCTTGATCGTCTCCGGCACTTCGAACTGCTGGCGAACATTGTCATCGAGGTCGGCGACGCCCACGCCGTTGAGAGTGCCCGTGTCGCTGGTGTCTTTTTCGGCTTGGGCGAGTGCTTCCGTGCCGGGCAGCGTTTTGACGGTGACCTCGATGGTCTTCGCCGTGCCGTCCCGGAGAATCCTGACGGGCACCGTCTGGCCGGGTTGGGTGCGCGCCACTTCGAGCTTGAGGTGGCGGCTGTCGGCGACCTTCTTACCATTGAACTCGACCAACAGGTCACCGCTCTTAAGGCCGGCTTTGTCGGCGGGGCCCTTCGGGGTGACGTCGCCGATGAGCGCGCCGGTGGCATCCTTGAGCTTGAACTCTTTGGCGAGGGCGGGCGTGAGGTCCTGGATCATGACGCCCATATAACCGCGCGTGACATGGCCGTCCTTGACGAGGCTCCCCATGACGTCGCGGGCCAGGTTGACGGGTATGGCGAAACCGATGCCCTGGTTGCCGCCGCTGCGGCTGAGAATGGCGGTGTTAATGCCGACCAGGCGGCCGTCCGCGTCCACGAGCGCGCCGCCGGAATTGCCGGGATTGATGGCGGCATCGGTCTGGATGAAATCCTCGTAATCAAGGCCCATATTTCCACGGCCTTTGGCGCTGACGATGCCGGTGGTGACGGTTTGGCCGATGCCGAAGGGATTGCCGATGGCGAGCACCACGTCGCCCACCTCGACTTTATCACTGTCAGCCATCACGACGGCGGGCAGGTCCTGGGCGTCGATCTTGATGACGGCGACGTCGCTCTTCGGGTCGCGGCCGATTACTTTGGCCGTAAACTCGCGGCCGTCCTGCAATGCCACCTTCACTTCGTCGGCGCCATCCACCACGTGATTGTTGGTGAGAATGTAGCCGTCTTTGGTAGCGATGACGCCGGAGCCGACGCCTTCCTGGCGGGGCTTGCCGGACTCGGGCCTCGGCATGCGGCCCTGGAACTGGTCACCGAAGAACCGGCGCAGCATATCGTTCATGTCCCCACCGCCAGAAAGGTTGGTCTTCTGGGCTTTGATGGTGGTGAAGACCTTCACGACGCCCGGACTGACCTTCTTGATGACCGGGGCGAAGCTGGCGCGTCCCACGGTGTCACGCGACACCGGGCGCTCGTCCAGGGCGAGACTGACCGGCGTGGTTTGCGGTGCGGTTTTGGCAGCCGGCTTCTGCGTAAACGCGAGGGCCGAGATTGCCAGGATTACAGTGCTGCCCAGAGCGAGCGCCGGCAGCCGTTGGCTCAAGTATATCAATGTGTTTCTCATAATCTTCGTTCAATTCATTTGTTGGATTCCGATCACTGCGTATTCGTTAATACCTGGAGCAATAGACTCCAGGCCGATGACATGAGCCTTTCAGGAGCATTACAAATTAGAAAGGAAAGGGGCCGGGAGACTTAACCCGGTGGGCGTGGCACCGGCAAGGTGTTGTCCTGGGAATTAACGGCTCCGGTCGAGGCGTGGGTCAGACCGGTTTGACCCTGGAGTTTGGACATGCTGCCGGCTGAAACGGAAGCCAACCCGGAGGGTTGGCAGAAGGTAGCCGGTGGTCGTTCGGGGAAAGGGGGGAACGACCACCGGAAAGCTTGTTTTAAGTTCGCGCACCCCGGAGGGGTGCCGGACGCGGCCACCGCGACGCGGATCGCGATTAGTCTGGAAAGACACGGGGGCCAATACGACCCCAGGTATTTGCTCTGAGGACTGCCACTTCACCCTGACCCGCTCCCGTTTCGAAAGGGAGAGGGAAGCGGCTGAGAAGATTGTGCGGCACACTCGCGGGTCAAATCCGAAGCCCGAAGGTCGAAGGCCGAAAGAAGGCCGAAGCCCGAAGGCCGAAACAAATCCGAACCGCCCTCGGCGTTGGGTTTCGGT
>CAIKKV010000537.1 GCA_903828035.1 uncultured bacterium | reverse complement strand
AGGTCATCCACCCAGACGGATGTTTCCCAATGGCAGCGCTCCAGGAAAAGCGTCACTCGCTTGCCACGCCAATTTTCGGGAACCTCCACCTCGCGCTGATACCAGGCGGCGCCATAATACTCGTGAAGCCTGTAGAGGATTTCGAAGTCGGGCTTTTTGGTGTTCAGCGGCCCTTTCTGGTTTTCATCCATCGACCCCGGCAGCCTGACTTGGTCCGGCAGGCTGGCGGAATACCACTTTTGTTGTTCCCCGATTTTATCCGGATCCACTCGAAATCCCCACGTTCCTGACAGCGAAATCGCATCCCCATCCGCCGCTTGAGTCGCCGACAGGATGGCGAAGGCCGCGCACACAACTGAAATCCAACCGAATTTAATAGCCCGTGTCATCATGGGACAAGATAACCATGAAAGAGATTCCATGGGAATTGAAATGATGACGATTTCCCAGGGTCGTGCCATTGGCTCATGGAGCGTAATAATGCCTGTTTATTGAAACGAGGTCTTATGCCATCCCTCCACGATGACTTTGAATCCGACTTCGGAAGTTGACACGGATGGGATAGCATCATTCTGCGATCCCTCCGGGATCGGACGATTGTGAGGTCGCGCGAACCGGGGGTGGCAGGCGCCACCCCCGGCTAATCGCTGATATCCCTCCGGGGATATTGCCTGAGGCAGCATTCCCCGGGGCATTACCGATCTTGCGCAATATTTCCCCAAGCCGGAGGCTTCCAAGCGGTTAGCCGGTGGTTGAGGCGCCCCGCGCCGACACCACCGGTTTCCATCGTCATAACACCCCGCATCCCGGAGGGATGCAAGCCGTTGGCCTGTGGTCCAGGCCCATCGCGCCGGGCCCACCCGAACCTGTCGCCTTCAATCCCCATCCCGTCGGGATGCCTGAAAAACCTCATTTTCGGCTTGACTTGGGACGGTAAAAAAACTGCAATGCGGCCAGTTAATAACAATTACTATAACGCTAAATATTATGGCAGCAGCCTTTAAGAGTATTGGTAAAATTCCGTTCGAAGGCCCGTCATCCAAGAATCCCCTCGCGTTCAAGCATTACAACGCCGGGGAAATGGTCGAGGGCAAGTCCATGAAAGACCACCTCCGGTTCTCGGTGGTTTACTGGCATACATTCCGGGGCACGGGCTCGGATCCATTTGGCGGCGCCACGATGATCCGCCCTTGGGACGATGGTTCACAAACGGTTGAAAACGCGCAGAATCGCGCGCGCGCGGCTTTCGAGTTTATCGAAAAACTGGGGGCTCCCTACTACGCTTTTCATGATCGGGACGTCGCCCCCGAGGGCACCACGCTCAAGCAGACCAATAAAAATTTGGATGCCGTGGTCAAGGTCCTCAAAGAGGAGCAGAAACGGACCGGCATCAAGCTGTTGTGGGGTACTGCGTGCCTGTTTGCGAATCCCCGATATGTCCATGGCGCCGCGACCAGCTGCAATGCGGATTCCTTTGCCTATGGAGCTGCGCAGGTGAAGAAAGCGCTCGAAGTGACCCATGCATTGGGGGGTGAAGGCTATGTGTTTTGGGGGGGGCGCGAAGGCTATACCACCCTTTACAACACCGACATGAAGCGCGAACTGGACAATCTGGCCCGGTTCCTCCACATGGCTGTCGATTACAAGAAGGAAATCGGCTTCAAAGGCCAGTTCTATATTGAGCCCAAGCCTAAGGAGCCGACCAAGCACCAATATGATTCTGATGCCGCCGCATGCTTGAACTTCCTGCGCCAGTATGACCTGTTGAACGATTTCAAGCTGAACATCGAGACCAACCACGCCACGCTGGCCGGTCATACCATGCAGCATGAGCTCGAAGCCGCCATTGGCGCCAACGCCCTGGGCT
>CAIKKV010000536.1 GCA_903828035.1 uncultured bacterium | reverse complement strand
CTTCTTGACCTTCTTGATCTTGACCATCTCGATGGCCGGGGTTCCGCTTCCCTCGGGCACGCCGTACGGCTGCTCGTCGCAGCCCCACCAGGTCAGCAGGGGCAGCAGGAAGATGAAAAAGATGTGAACCCCAGCGGAGGCATAGAGCGACTTCCGGAAGCCGGGCTCCGAACCATGCGACCTCAGGTCGGCCCAAAGCCGGTCGGCCCAGCGCGCGTCCGGGTCCCGCGCTCCGTAAAAGGCCGCCACGGGCCTCCGGGCCAGCACGATAACGGCAAACACGGCCAGGAGAAACCAGGGCAAGACCCGGCCGAATCCGGTCACCAGCAATTCGTTCCGCACGTAGTTCGGATAAACCTCGGCATTGCTGGCGTTCAGCAAAGTCGGAATGGCCGTGACCAGGCGCCAGAGTAAAAGGGTCAGCAGCAGAAAGCCCGCCGCACCGGCTTTAAGCGCCAGATGACCGACCCGCCGGCGGGAAAAGGAGGCCAGGGCGGCGACCGGAAGCACCACGGTCAGGATCGACGATAGAACAAGAACGAACTGGATCAGGACATCCAAAGACCCCGCCGGAAGGGCGCCCAACTGGGCCGGGAGAATGCCTGAAATGTGGCAGAGCGCGGGAACGCGGACCGCATTCACCCGGGCCGGAATCACGGTCATGGCCGTCATCATCAGCCCGAGCCAGCACGACGCCGGAACCCGCTCAAGCAGGACTCTGGCGCGACCCGCCCATCCGGCCAGACGGCGACGCAACGGCTCCGACCGGAGAGACACCCAGGCTCCACCCGCGCTCAATCCGTGCATCGTTTTGACGGCATAAGGACGCGCCCACCGGACCGCGCGAGCGGCCTGCCGAAGCACGGCATCATCAAACCGATCCGGAAAATCCAGAACAGTCCGGATCCCGGGTCGGTGACGAAGCTTGATCAGCATGAGGCGGAAATCAAACACGCGACGGTCTCCTGAAACTTACAACCCGAGGTCCACCTGGGATTCGGCCGGAGGCTTTTCACCCGGGGCCGGAAGCGCTTCCAGCGGATTCACCGCCGCGGGCTTGGCGGCCGGTTTTGCCTCGGCGGCAACCGGCTTTGCCTCTGCCGCGGCAGGGGCAGGCGGCACGGAAGCGGCAACCGCCGGCGCCGCCTGGGCTTCCGCATTCGCGACGGGAGACGAAACCGCTGTCACCACATTCGTGACGGCGCCCTCCCCCTCCGCCGGCGGCGGTTTGACAAAGTAGCCGCGGATCATGCCAATGGAGGTCACCGCTAGAATCACGGCATGAATCAAAACCGAGGTGCGCACATAGCGGCCGAAGGGGCTGTCCCTGATTTGCGCCATGACCGCATCCGGGACGGCCGTCTCGGACTCCATCATGGTTTCATCGGGGTTTTCCAGCAGCTCCTTCTCGATCTGGGCGGCCGACCGCGTGCCCGGGGGCGGCGTCTCCAGGCGCTGCTCGGTGGCGGTCCGGATTTTCTCCTCAAGCCGGGAAATCGTCTGCTGGGCGGCCACCATCTCGGCCTTGAAATGAGCCGACAACTCCTCCTGAAGTTGAAGCCTCTCCGTCGCTTTGAGGGAAGCCAGCGCCTGCTTATCCTGAATGGCCTTCTCCGCCTTGAGCCGCTCGATGTCCAGGCGAAGATCCATCTCCTTCATCTGGCGCATCAGCTGTTCGATCTTCTGCTCCTGATCGTGCAGGCGCGGATTCAAATCCACAGCCGGAGTTGGCGCAGGCGCCGGAACGGAGGCGGCAACGGGAGCCGGCATCGGCGAAACGGGCGACGGTGCGGCCGCCGCAAAGACAGGGGCGGCGATGGGCGTCTGGGCAGCCGCACCGGGTTCCGGCGCAGGGACAACGGGCTCCGGCGCGGGG
>CAIKKV010000535.1 GCA_903828035.1 uncultured bacterium | reverse complement strand
GCTGTGGCGGGATGAGATGCCCAGGGCGGCCGACACGCTGGCCCGCATCCCCGACGCGCCCGCCCTGGCCCAGGGGCCGCTCGCCGGGCAGGCCCTGGCGCTTGAAAACCGCATTCTCGAGGCGCTCTCCCGCGCCCAGCAGGGCATGTCCACCGTCCAGGAACACAAGCAGATCACCGGCCTGCTCGCCCTTCTCGACGCGCTCGTCACCGGCCAGAAACAGGCCCGCGATGCCGCCAAGCTGCTCCCGGCGGACGCGGAGGCCCCGCCCGCCCTCGTGAACCGGCAGGACGCGCTCTCCGGAAACACGGCGGAGTTCGTCACGGCCTGCCGGCGCGAGTCGCAGACCCTGCACAAAACGGACGCCGCCTTCGCCGACCTGGTCCTCAAGGTGGCCGATCGCGCCGAGGCCGCCCAGATCGCCGCCGACATGACCCGTGCGGCCGAGAAGCTCGAATCCAAGGCCATCCCCGAGGCGCTCGCCCTGCAGGAAAAGGCGCTCGCCTCGCTCCTCGAGCTCCAGGGGATGCTCAACGCCTGGCGCGTCCAGGACGCCCAGGAAAAGTCCGAGGAGCTCGAGCAGGCCCTCTCCACCGCCTCCGCCAAAATCGAAAAGCTCCGCAACATCCAGTCCCGGATCGTGGCCTCCATGCGCGAGATCGACCCGCAGAAGGACAAATCCGACAAGGCTTACGACGAGCTCATGGAGGAGGTCAGCGCGGTGAAGACCAATATGGCCGAGGCGCTCCTCAACATCGCCAAGGACCTGCACATCTTCCCCGAGCTTCCCGTGGGCAACGATCTCGTCGAGGACGTCTTCCAGATTTACGAGGACATGAAGCAGGTCCCCGGCTCGGAAAAGGAAAAAGCCACGGAGCTGGGGCTCCAGAAGGAGGACGCCATCCTCGACCTGCTCGAAAAGGCCAAGGGGCGCATGGACGACATGGAGATGTGGCTGGCCGCCAAGCCCGACTCGGTCAAGCGCAACACGGAAAACTTCGACAAGAACGAACTGCCCAAGATCCCCGTCCTGCCCATGCCTTCGGAGATGGAGGATATCATCGGCGATCTCCAGAAGCAGGAGGAGGAGGAAAAGAAGAAAACCGACGACTCCGCCACCAACCAGGGCTCGGCGGACATCCCGGCGGGGTGGGACGTCATGGAAGGCGAGTTCGCGAACTTCAGCGCCAAGGGCAAATCCGGGAACGAGACCCCCGACCACAAGGAGCAGGATGGCCGCTCGCTCGTCGGCCGCCAGGGAATGGCCAACGGCGAAACCACCGCCGGCTCGGGCAAGATCAACGCGGGCGACAACAACATCGAGGCCCGCCGCACGCGCGATTCGGCCCAGGCCGGGCAGGTGCAGGAGGAGGGCCACGCCGAGGCCAAGGCCACCGGCGGGGGGAAAAGCTCCGGCTACGCCGACCAGGCCGGCATGGGCGGCGCGGGGCCCCGGCGCGACGCCGCCATGGCGGGCAACGATCTGGGCATGCAGGCCATGCTCCGGCGTGATGCGGAAGCCCTGTATGCCAAGGCCTCGCTCATGCACGTGCGCACCGGCTCCCTCGAGGACGCCGTGACCGCCATGCGCCGGGTCGAGGACGCCCTGGCGGGCGGGCGGATCCAGGAGGTGCGGGAGTTCCAGAAGCAGGCGGTCGCGGCGCTGAAGCGGGCCCGGACGGAGCTCACCTCCGGACTTTCCTCCGAAGCGCTTCCCGCCGATTTCACCGGCAAGCCGAATGTCGATCAAACGGCCGGCGTGGCCGACGAAGCCCCGGCGGAATACCGGGAGCTCGTCTCCGAATACTTCAAATCCCTAAACCAGAACCCATGAAACCCACTCCCTTCATCCTTGTCCTGGCGGCCGCCTTCCTCGGGGGGGCGGCAGAGGCGCAATGGGCCGTCCCCGAGGCCCCGCTGCGCTTCGATTTCACCGTCGAATCGCCCCCCTCCGCCCCCTCGGCGGGAATCCTGGTCTTCCTTCCCGACGGAGGCCTTCTCCCCGCGCCCGAGCCCAAGGCCACCGTCCTGGATGAGGCGGGCAAACCCGTCGACGTGGAAGCGCTCTGGCATAACCCGCAGGAGGGGCTCGGCCTGGTCATCGCCAAACCCGCCACGCCCGGCTTCTCCGTTTACATCAGCCGCCAGGCGCGCCTGACCCGCAACGACCGGATGGCCTTCACGCCCGGCCCCCTGTTTTACGTCAAGAGCGGAAACGCCAACCTGGAAACGGCCACCCATTTGAGCGGCGGAAGCCCGCCCGGCCGGGAGGCCTTCCTGGGGCAGGTGGACCTGATCGGCCAGCGAAGCAATCCGTTCGGAGCCGACCTGGACTTCTCCGGATGCTTCTCCGCCTGGATCCGGATCGAGAAAGCCGGCCGCTACTATTTCGCCACCATTTCGGACGAAGGCTCGGCTGTGAAAATCGACGGGAAAGCGCTCGTCGACTGGCCCGGCATCCACACCCGGGCGGAAGGCGCGAAAGGCCAGTTCGGCTCGTTCGTCGAGCTTGCCGCCGGCAACCACTCCGTGGAATACGCCTATTTCAACGCCGCCGGCCCCTCCGAAGCCCTGCTCGCCTGGCGCCTGCCGGGAAGCGCCACAAACCCCCTTCCCGAGCTGGTCCCGGCCTCCGCCTACCTTCACTCGGGAACCGCGAAGCTGACCGGGGTGGCCGACAAGGACGGCGGGCCCGTGGCTCTTCCCCGGGCGCCCTGCGAGAGCTACTTCTGGTTCGCCGATCAGCCCGACAACCTCCACCACCTTTTCCCCCTCTTTGCCGACAGGAACCCCAGCAACACCGTCTATGAGTGGAAGATGGACAACGGCAAGAGCGTCAAGGAATCCGACTTCCTCTGGCTCTTCGAGGGCAACGCGCCCCGCACGGTCACGCTCACCGCCCGCCTCGGAAACCGCGTTTCCACGGCCTCCTGCGTGGTCCGGCTGGACGCCACGCCGGCCGCCGCCAGCCTTCTCATCCCCTCCCAGCTCCAGCAGTACCGGACCGCGCTGCTCGCCCGCTGCAAGGCCGCTCCGGGGGCGCGGCCGGCCGCCGACTGGCCGCCCGGCCTCTGGCAGGTGCTGGTCAACGTCGCCGAGCCGTTCAAGGGCCAGGCCCTTCTTGACGACTTGTTCGAGCGCTCGCGCGAGGATCTCGCGCAGGCCCTGGCGCCTGCCGAGCGGGCCCTGCTGGAGGACCTGTACATCCAGAACCTCCGCTATTCGGACAAAACGCGCGCGGCCGCCTGGCTCGACAAGTTCGAGAAGGACGAGAAGAACGTCGACCGGCGCCGGAGCTGGACACTTGAAAAAATCGAACTGGCCCTCTACCAGGCGGGCGACACGAACCTCGCGCGCCAGACGGCCGCCACGCTGGCCGCCCAGGCGCCCGGCACGGAAGCCGGCGTCCTGGCGCTGATCCGCCTCGGCGATATCGAGGCGCTGTCCGGCCGGTTCGACGAGGCCCGCGCCCAATACGCCCAGGCCCAGGCGCAGACCCCCCGCAAGGCGGGAGCCCTGGCCACTACCCAGCCTTCGGGACCCGGCGCGGCCGGCGGCCTGGCCCGCTCGCGCCAGGAACTGCTGCAGAAAAAGCCCGAGACCGGCTCCAGCCTGGCCCGCTCGAAAAGCGCGATGGAAGACGAGCACGCCAGGAAAACGGCCGCTCCGAAAGGGGGCTCGTTATTCAACAAGAAGGTCGATTCCTGGAAAGCCGAAGCCGTGCGCGGCGGGGCCTACTACGAAACGATCCGCGACCTGATCCTGAAAGGCTACCTGCGCGAGGCCCGGCAGGAGCTTCGCAACTGGGAGCTCGAGCTGCCCTCGGAAAAGCTCGGCGGCGAATATCCCGTGGCGGAGGCCGACTACTACCGGTCGATCCGCGACTACAAGCGGTCGCTGACGATCCTGAGCACCTACCGCAAGGCCGTCGACACCTCGCCCTTCATGCCCAAAGCCATGGGCATGGAGATGGACTGCCTGCAGCGACTGGGCCGGGACGCCGAGGCGGCCGCCCTCGCCGCCGTGGTGCTGAAGGAGTTCCCGGGCACGCCCGTTGCCGGTCAGGCCCGCCTGATCGCGGAAGCCGCGGGCGCGGACCGCCACTCTTCCTCTCCCCCCGTGGAGGCGCCATGACTTCACCCCGCGCCCGATGGACCGGCTTCGCGCTTATCCTGGCCCTGGCCTCGATCGCCTCCGCCGGCTCGTTCACCAAAACCGAACAGTCCAGCCGGCTCTACACCCCGCCCGACTCCACCGCCGGAGGAGGCCTGCGCCTGCGCCTCCTGACGCTCGACAAGCCGATGGGGGTTTTTGCGGTCAACCAGGCGGACGCGAACCGCTGTTACCAGGGGGGCTTCGAAACGGGCGCCTGGCTGTTCAAGGGGCTTCCGGTCGGGAAATACGACGTCGTGGCGGTTTTCGAAAACCGCTTTTACGAAGGGCTCGTGCTCTCGCACGAGACGAACGCCCTGACCGCGGCCGACCAGGCCTCCATCACGGGCATCATCAACGCGTCCGTGCCGTTTTTCGACACCAAGGCGATCCACCGGATGGAAGGAAGCACCGGGCACGCCGCCAAATGCGCCATCGTCTTCCAGGAAGTGCGGACCCGCCCGATCACGCTGCAGTCCGCGGAAGTCCGCAACGATATCCAGATCCGCAGCATCAAATGGGGGTACCTGGAAGAAGTGAACATCGGCTGGCAGCTGGTGAACACGCGGGAGATCATGCGCATCGAAGTCGGCGGAAAGATGCCGAAGGGCGTCCTGCCGCACACGTATGTCAAGGAACTGGGCAATATCCGCGTCACCGATACGATCAAGGATCTGGGCGGAATCCATCTGAACTGAACCGGCAGGAAGGAACGACGATCATGGCACATCTGTTATTCACCAAGGGGGACCGCGAAGGCCAATCGGTGGCGCTGGAATCAAAACCGCTGACCCTCGGCCGCAGCGAGGAGTGCGACCTGATTATTCACGACACCCTTGTCTCCAGCCAGCACGCCAAGCTCGAGATCCGGAACGGCCGCTGGGTGCTGACCGACCTCGACAGCTCCAACGGCACGCTGGTCAACGGCATGCACATCCGCGCCGTGCCGCTCAAGGAAAACGATGTCGTCTCCGTCGGCAACGAGGACCTGGTCTTCCACACCGCCAGCGCGCCCGCCGCGCCGGCGGCAGCAAGGCCCCCCGCCCCCGCGGCCGAG
>CAIKKV010000534.1 GCA_903828035.1 uncultured bacterium | reverse complement strand
GGGATTGATCGCCTGCGGCGCTGATCCATCCCAGCACGGCAATATCAGCGCCAAATCGTTCCTTTAACCTCGAGCGGACAGGATGCCAGTAATCGGCATTGACGGCAGATCGCCCCTCCACTTCCTGCGCGGGACAGGGAACGCTGATGGCCATGCCCACGATTTTTTCGCTCTGGTCCCAAAAGAAAAGCATGTTCACGTCGTGATCCTCCATCCCTTCATAGCTGGCAAACTCCGGCACATCGGTTGCTCCGTACATTTTCGCGGATCCATCGGCAAAAACTCCCGGGGTGGAGATATTTTTTGAATAAACCACCCTTCGATTGTAGGCGACAGCGGCATGGCCAAGCCCCCATGTGACGCTTCCAGGACGGCGGTTATTCCATGCCTTGACAATCGCATCGCTTACACGCTGAACCAGGAAACTCACATACTGTTCAGGCTGCAAAATCCCTTGCTTTGGAATCTGATAGCGGAATGCATAATCCGGGCCATTCTCCAAAACCGGGGCCGTGTGAGTGTGGATCGCGTTCAGAAAGATTTTGCTCACGTCCAGCTCGGGTATCTGCTTATGCACTTCGTCGCGGACTGCTTTCAGCACATTCCGAGGGATGCCAACCAGGTCGCAGGAGACCATGATGGCGGCATCAAGCGAAATGCCGCCATCGCGAGACTCCAGGGCGATGACGCTGGCAGTCAACGGTGTTTCCACGGTGCGGGCAATTCGCAGGTTGAACTGGCCCATCAGGGCCACTGGCAGCGCCGGAGTGATGTCGGCAGTGGCAGTGCCAACCCTCAATTCGATGGCCTGCGCACTCCATGCCAGGCACAGGGCGACATGAAACAGCCAGAAAATGATTTTATGCATGCGTTTGAACATAGGTGTTTCCCTGAATCCTCTGCGGTTTAAATTACGGTGTTGCACCCTGGATTTCCACAATACTCCAAAGACCCAGTTTTGGCACTGTGATGGTCGAATTCGCGATGGGCAATCGGACGGGATTTTCACCTGGAGAAAACAGCCTGGCTTCCCTGGCGCCGCTGACACGCAGGGCCGCAACGTCCAGCTTCAAATGGATGTTGTCGAGAACCTGCACGGCGTCCGTTCCAGCCTGATAATTCCAATTCAACAAATGAATGACTGCGGCGTTCGGCTTGACGCGGGGCAAAACACGGACCGCTTTCGATGCCTCCACCCGCACCGCCGGGGTCACCTTCGTGAGCGCCTCGTCCAGGCTCGCCAATCGTTGTCCTGCAGTCAGCGTTTTCAGCAGAGCCTGGTCCGACGGAAGAAAGTCTTGGGAATCCAGAACCAGGACGTGCGCGGCGCCGCGCAGATCGTCCGGCGGCAGCGGATGATTCACAATTTCGTCCCCTCCCATGGCCAGCCGATATGAAATATTTGAGGCGGTGAGGCGGTCGCAGGCATTCAACAGCCGGCCCCTGTCCCGGTCGAAAGTTTTTTGAGAATACACAAGGGTCATGTCGGCGTAATTTTGATAAGGCTCAAATAGCGATGGATTCTGCCTCACAAATTGGTAGAGTGGCGCGTACTTTTCCTTGGGACCCGCATACCAATGCGTGCCTTTCTCGGTGGT
>CAIKKV010000533.1 GCA_903828035.1 uncultured bacterium | reverse complement strand
CCTTTGCGGAGAATGGATGGACGTCAAGCCCGGTCGCCTGAACTGGATATCCCACGGCTTATGCCCGCCCTGCCATATCAAGGAGATGGCGCGCATTCAAATTTTCCTGGATGAACGCCGCAAGCTGCGCGGCGATTGCGCCCCTTAGGGAGCGGTGACGCGGGTTCCGGCGGCCGGACTCTTCTCGCCTTCGGTCACCTCGCAGGTCGACAGTTTTTCGTCAACCTTGGTCACCTTCAGCTTGCCGATCACGGCCCCGTCCTCCTTGCCGAGAATGGCGCCGGTGTCGGGGTCGGTCAGGGTTTCGCCTTCCGTGGCCATCACGAGGGCCTGGCCCACTTCCATGCCGAACTCGGAGCCGCGGTTGATGTAGACCTTGCCGTTGGCGGACTTGACCACGCTGCCCTCGAACGGGAAGACTTCCATTTTCTTGGCAATGAACTCGGAGGCCTTGGCGATGCAATCCTGCGCCGCCTGCCCGAGCGGGGTCTTCTTGAAGCCGCCCAGGTCGGCGTCGAGCCCGCCCACGGAGACGCCCACTTTCAGGCTGGTGCCGCCGGCCTTGCCCACGACGCTCTCCTTGGCCACGATTTCCCCGGTGGTCGTGTCGATCAGCTTGACGATCACGGTAATCTGCGCCTCGTTCTTCCCGCCGCCGAGGCGGATGCCATGGATCGCGATGCCGGCGCCGCCGCCGGACTGATTTTCGGAAACTTCCGTGACGGCGCCCGAGGCGATGTAGCGGGCGGAGCGGACGAGGCCGGTTTTGGCGACCTTGGATTTGGCGGCGCGCCCGCTGGCGGCCAGATCCTGCTCGCCGAGCACATCGCCCAGCTTTTCGCGCTCCACGATGACGAAGCGGCCGGAGTCGAACAGCGACGATTCCAGCATGATGGTGAGGTTGCGGCCGATTTCCCACTGGCCGTGCCAGCCGGCTTCATTGGCGAAATCCTTGCAGCCGATGGCCTGCTTGAGGCCCTTGTATTCGCCCAGGTTCATCTTGGCGTTGCCGGATTCGGTGGAGGTGGTGGCCTTGCCCCACAGCGCGAAGGCGGGCGAGGCGGTGACGAGCGCGAGGGCGGCGGCCAGGCAGAGCGAACGGGATTGGGTCATGACAGAACTCCTGGGTATAGAGGTTTGCAGCTTGAAGCAGTGTAGAAAGAACAGGTGAGCCAGTGCAACAGCAAAAAATCCGAGTTCGCAAACAGGGATTTGAAAATATTTTTTAACTTTTTCCGGGAGCGTCGAACAGCGGGAAAATCGGTTGTTTTCGGAGGGTTATTATGGTCGGCAGGCAGCCTTCCTGTCCGCCGCGGGGTTTCACCTTGACGAAACCGGTCCGGATGCGGATGATGAGCCCTGTTCAGGGGTTGACTTTCAGGGCAATTGCATTTCAAACAGAGGGGAAAAGCTTAGGCGAAATGTGGGCTGGGTTACTACATTCAGGGGTTGACGCGGAGTTTGCACACAAGATATAGTGTTATCTCGTGCGCGAGCCATAATTCCGGTGCCGGGGGCGCATCGGGATAAAACATTTTTTCTAATTCATCGGTGAGGAGGCGTTTTCATGTCGTCGGAACAAGCTTTATTTGACGGTTTCAGGAAGCGGGACGGCCTGGTGGTGGCGTTCCAGAGGAATAAAATCGAAACAGCGATCCAGCGGGCGGCGGAGGAGGTTTCGCGCAAGGGGGACACGCCGTTCGACCACACGCTGCCCCAGCGGGTCACGGACGAGGTGTTGCGGCAGCTGGACATGCCCCAGAGCGAGTATTACGTCTATCCCGACGACAAGGCCAAGCGGATTCCGCAGATTGAGGACGTCCAGGACCTGGTGGAAATCGTGATGTCCGAGGCCGGCCAGACGGCCGTGGTGGCGGCGTACAAGCGCTACCGCAAGCAGCGCGAGGTGGCCCGCCAGCGCATCCGCGTGCGCGACCCGCACGCCGCCTCGGAGAAGGCCCCCGTGGACGTGACCGACGCGAGCCTGCTGCTCGTCGAATCCACCTCCCGCAACGAGACGCTGCCGTGGGATCGCGCCCGGATCGTCAAGCAGCTCGTCGAGAAGACGGACCTGTCCCTGGATGTGGCCGAGAGCATCGCCAAGGCGGTGGAAAACCGCATCATTTCGAGCCAGATCAAGACCATCAACACGGCCCTGATCCGGGCCATGGTCAACAACGAGCTGGAGGAGCGCAACCACCATGCGCAGCTGCGCGACCTCTCGCTGTACGCGATTCCCAAGGACCTCATCGAAAAGCTGATGTTCACGAAGTCGAACGAGAACAGCAACATCGTGAACAACAACCCCGAGGCCGTGAACCTCGGCATCGCCGAGCTGGTGCTCAAGCAGTGGGCGCTGGACACGATCTTCTCCCAGGAGGTCAAGCGCGCGCACGACACCGGCGCCATCCACCTGCACGACCTGGGCTACCCGCACCGCGTCTACTGCTCCTCGCACTCCGTGGAATACGTCAAGAAGTACGGCCTGCGCGGCCTGGCCAACCTCAACACCGAGTCGAAGCCCGCGCGCAGCGCCTCCGTGCTGACGGGGCACATCAACACCTTCCTGGCCTCGATGCAGGCCAACTACGCGGGCGCCCTCGGCCTGGCCTACATCAACATCATGTACGGGCCGTACCTGGAGGGGCTGAGCGACCGCGAGTACAAGCAGATCGCCCAGGAGCTGATCTTCAACGGCTCGCAGAACGCCTTCTCCCGCGGCGGGCAGACGCTGTTCCTCGATTTCAACATCCACACGGGCGTGCCCAAGTACATGAAGACCGTGCCGGCCGTGGGGCCCGGCGGGCACTACATGCTGCGCCGCGCCGACGGCAAAAAGGTGGAGCTCGAGGACGTGCTGCGCGAGGACAAGGACGCCACGGGCAACCGCCTGATGGACCTGTTCGCGCGCGAGGCCGACGGCTCCCGCCGCCTGGTGCTGCGCGAGCTGGCCGACGGCGCGAAGGGCCTGGCCTATGACGAGGCGGTGCGCAAGGACCTGGCGGACCGCGGCGAGGCCATTGTCGTGTACGGGGATTACGAGAAGGAGACCCGCCGCTTCGCCGAGGCGCTCCTCGAGGTGTGGGGCGATGGCGACCGCCACGGCCGCGTGTTCGAGTTCCCGAAGTGCGACTTCCATGTCAGCGAGGAGACCTTCGAGGATCCCGAGCAGCACAAGATCTTCATGAAGGCCTGCGCGCTCTCCAGCCGCAACGG
>CAIKKV010000532.1 GCA_903828035.1 uncultured bacterium | reverse complement strand
GGTCAAAGGACAAAGTAAGTGCGCCTTTGGCAGAGTAAGTTAGCCCAGGGGCGCAGTAAGCTTGTCCGAAATGGGGTCCTTCTTGTCTGATTCTACGGATTAGCGGGTCAAGGGGACGAGCTACGGGGGCAGAGGCGTAAAAAAAGGCAAAGCTCCGCCTTGAGGTGGCGCACCGAGGTTTTTCGGACCTGGTAAGTGCGCCCCCCTTTGCGTGGCCGCTCTGGAGTCCTGCGGGATGGCAGCCAGGCCCCCGTGGCAGGATTGGCGCGCCTACCCGAGCAGGGCCGGTTTCAGGACGATCTCGTTGGCCGGCACGCGGCGCATGCCGAGCGATTCGAGAATACCGGTTCCGTAGGAGTAGGCGAACAAGTCGAATGGGGCCTTGTCGCCCAAGGTGGGTCGAGAGTAACTGTTGATGTTCGACATCACCCGGTCGAGCGCATCCTGCGTGAGATAGTCGAAGGAGGATCCCTTGGGCAGGATCATCCGCAGGAACTCGTGGTTGCGCTCGATGCGGGACTTCTGGTTGGTGGCGCACGGATCGCAGTAGAAGATGCGGCTTCTTGGCGCACCGTCGGGGTCAAACTCCAGTGCCAGGGGGTTGCTGAACTCGGAGCCGTTGTCGGTGAGCAGCAGCGGGAAGATAGCCCGGAAGCGTTCTGCCCCCAGGACATCCCACAGCCCTCCGAAGTGCTCGGCCACGGAACGGGCGTCGTTTCGCTCTCGCAGGAACGCAAGCATGAGCCCGCACCACGGGAACATCAACGTCAGAATCGCCTTGCCGCCCACGCGCCCGATGACGGTGTCCATCTCGACCGTGCGCGTGAGCGGCGCAGTGGCGATGAACGCCTGGTAGTCGGCGTACGTCCGTCCGATGCGGCACTTCGTGTCGACCTTGTGCTCGACGGGCTTTCGAGACCGGGGCTTGAGCATGCAGACACGGGGCATGTCGCCGTTCTTCGCGCGCAGCAGGCCGCCGGCGATATAGCGGTACATGGTTTTCTCGTGGACGTTGAACTGGTCGCGGTTGTTGACGAGGATGTGGTGGACGGATTGGCCGTTCCTGATCAGGGGGCTGACCAATGTATCGAGCGAAAGCAATTCGTCCTCGGAGATGTTAGCCCCGCTGCGCGATTCGACGAGGGTCTTGCGATAGTCGGCGTGCGCGGGGTTGTGGAGGTAGTACCGCTTGCGTAGGACACACCGCGGCTCATCCTTGCATCCGTTGCAGACGTAGGGGGGAACGGAAAAGTCCGCGCAGACATCCTCTCGGAAGTTGGGGCAGACGCTGTTGCAGCGGTTGCATGCGGAACAGCGCCGGGTGCAGTCCGGCCGATCCATGCACAGTTGCAGTCTGTCGCAATCCCGCCGCAGGATGCACCGGTTGGTGATCCGCCCGGCGGCACCCTTGTTGCTCTCGATGCGCCGCGCGAGAATTTCCCGCGCCACGGTCGAGTGATGCTTGCCGATCAGGGCGGCTATTTTCTTCATGGATATGCCATGCCTGAGGCCGTGCTCGATTTGCAGGCGATCCGCATCGGTGATGTGCGTATACTTGTCCATTCGGTTCCTTGTTGCTGCCCCCCGGCGTGATTGCCAGGCGAACGCATATGAAACCGGATGTCGCGATGGATTGGCAGATTAACCGCGCCCCCTCCCCCCGGGGGGAGGGGATCCCCGCCAGCATGTTCCTTCCCAATCCGCTTCAGTCCTCAAGCCGTACGCCCATCCCCGGCAAACTAACTGCGCCCCACCTCCTTGGCAGACTTACCGCGCCCTCCAACGCCGCCCGGGGGCGCGCTTACTTTGTCAATCCACCCTATTTGATAAACCCCGTCAATCGGCTCTTTACAAAAGGGCCCTGTTTGGGGTATCGTTTAGCCTCCAAATACGTGGGGTCATAGCTCAGTTGGTAGAGCGCTTCGTTCGCAACGAAGAGGCCGAGGGTTCGACTCCCTCTGGCTCCACCATTTTCCGAAGATGATAAGTCATAGACGGTCATTCCGAGAGGCTGGAAAATAGTCCTTTGACTGCTCATGCGGCGCTCGCGGGACTGAGCGCCCTCCCTGAAGAATACAAGCAAAGGCCAGGTAGGGCGGTGAGTGCCTTCGCCGCCGACACATTAACCCGGATGACCGAGAGAGTTCCTCAGCCCCAGAGCGGGGCGGGATAGGCGCCCGCCTGAACCAGTTCCCGGATCGCCGCCACCACCACGGGTTTGTCGGCCGGATAGGTGACCCCGAACCATTTGTCGGGCGTCTGCAGGACGCGGGCCGTGGCGAGGCCCTCATGGATCAGCGTATCCACCACGGTCGGGATATAGAACTCGGCCTTGAGCTGGGCGGCGTTTTCCCCGAGGAAGGCGGAGAAGTGCTTCTCGAGAAAAGGGAACAAGGTGGGCGTGAAGCCCCAGATGTTCATGGAGATCGGCTCGTCCCCGGTGAAGGCCAGCACGGAGCCGTCGTCCATCACCATGCGGGCGCCCGCGCCGCTGCGCTCGATCCGGGTGCGCTCCGTGACGCGGGTCAGCAGGCCCCGCGCATCGGCTTCGCAGACACCCCGGGCCACGGTGCCGTTTTCCGACAGCGTGTTCCGCAGCGGGAAGGCGGCCAGGGCGTAGGCGGGGGCCGTGACCGGCGTGGCGCGCAGGAAGTCGCCGATGGCGGCGTAGGAGAAGCGGCCGTAGAAGTCGTCGGCGTTGATGGCGGCGAAGTTTTCCTTCACGACGGCGCGGGCCGCCAGGATGGCGTGGCCCGTGCCCCAGGGCTTGACGCGATCGGCGGGGACGCTGAAGCCCGCGGGCAGGTCGT
>CAIKKV010000531.1 GCA_903828035.1 uncultured bacterium | reverse complement strand
CGAAAACGCGCATTAAGAAGTGATCCACCGCACGCATTAAAAGTGAGCCACCTTCAAATGGCCTCCTGTAAGCTTCCGGGCAACCAAAACGCCCGGAGGCAAGGAGGCTGGAAGGATGCTGAAGGTGGACGACATACAGGCGATTATCGATTACTGCCGTGTCCAGGGCCATAGCGCCCGGAAGGCGGCCCAGGTGTTCCGGAGGGCTAGGCGCACCATAACCCGCGTGCTCAAGGAAGGCGTCGAAGGAATCCGGGGCAACTTTCGCAGGAGGCGACCCCAGGTTTTGCTCAAAGAACACCGGGAACTCATTGACGATATCCTGCTGGGCCGCGAAGGCGGCCTGGTCTGGGGAAAGCAAAAGCACAACGGCCTATCGATTACGAATCTGCTCAGAGAGAAACTGGGCTATGAAGGCAGCGTCTCGCAGGTTAGGCGCTACATGCAGGAGCGGCGGGGGGAACTGGGGCTGTTGCCACGGGGAGACGTGACACTGGACCGGGTCCGGGAAGCCACGGGGCTTTGCGAAGCGGACTGGACGGAGGTGAAGATCGTCCTGGACGGTGTGTTCATCACGATCTGGTTGTTCGTCATGCGCTTTCGCTTCAGTGGAGCGCTGTTCGTGCGCGGTTACCGGGCGGCGGATGCCGAAAGCCTCCGGGACGGCTTCCAACGCGCATTCGAGTGGTTCGGCGGGGTGGCGCCGGTGGTCCAGCTGGACAACCAGAAAATGGCGGTGGCCAAGCTGCTGATCGGCCGGGAACGTCGGGAGACCAAGGACTACGCCGCCTTCCGGGCCCACTACGGTTACCGTTCGCAGTACACCATGCGAAGCTCGCCAGACGAGAACGGCGCCGTCGAGGCGACCATGGGACCGGCGGCGCGATGGTTGACGCCCGTGCCGCAGGTGGTCCGAATGGCGGACCTGAACGTCTATCTGGAAGGCTGTTGCGAGCGGTACATGAGCCACCAGATCCGGGACCGCTCCGGTCTGGTGGGCGAAAACTTCGCCGATGAAAAGAACCTGCTGATTCCGTTGCCGCCGCGCCGATACGACACCGCCCGGGTCGAGCGATGCGCGGTTGTCAATCAAAGCCGTTTTATGTATCGGACCGTCTGGTACAGCGTGCCGGTGGCGTATCGCGGGCGCGACGTGACGGTGCTGGGGTATGCCGAGGAGGTGGTGGCCCGGTGCGACGGGCGGGAGATAGCCCGGCACGCCCGTGGGTTCCGCAAAGGGGAGCGCGTGCTCAACCCGCTTCATTATCTGCCGGTGCTGCGGCGAAAACCCCACACCCTGGACCATGCCGAGGTCTTCCGCCGATGGGACCTGCCGCTCGTTTACGAGCGCTTCCGGAACGAACTGGCCCGCCGTCCCGAGGGCGATGGCCTGCACGAATACGTGGAAATCCTGAGCCTGCTGAGCGCCTTTCCGCAAAAGACGGTGACGGCGGCCCTTCGGCGGTCGGCGGCCACGGGAACCTTCAGCGCCGAGGCCGTGCGGTTTTTTATCCGCCTTCAGGAGCGGGCGGAGGATGCGCCCGCACTGGAGACGAATGATCGTTGGGGAGTGCCGGCCGGAGACCTGGGCCGAGTGGATCTGAATCGGTATGAAGCCTTAGCCATGTAGAGGAGAATCGCCATGGGACAGAATCTTTTGCTGGAGACCTATCTGAAACGGCTGCGGTTGCCGACCATCGCCCGGAGCTACCTGAAAATGGCACAGGAGGCCGCCACGGCGAACCTGTCGTTCGAGCGGTATCTGCTGGCGTTGGCCGAACAGGAGGTGCAGCAACGCGAACAGAACGCCTTCGCCCTGCGCATGAAACAGGCGGGCTTCCCCGGCATGAAAAGCCTGGATAACTTCGACTTCGCCGCTTCGCCCGGCATCGACAAGCAGCGGATGCTGCAACTGGCCGAGTGCCACTGGATCGAACAGGCCGAGGGGGTGATCTTGGTGGGCAACCCCGGGGTCGGCAAGACTCACTGCGCCATCGCTCTGGGGGCCGAGGCCTGCCGCCAGGGCAAGCGGGTGCGCTTCTTCACGGCCGAAGCGCTGGCCACCGCCATTATGGAGGCCAAGGCCCAGATGCTCTATGGCCGGTTACAGCGTCAGTTGGATCGTGCCGATGTCGTCGTGGTGGATGAAGTGGGATACGTCAGCCTCAGTCGTGAAAGTGCCCAGGCCCTCTTCCACTTCTTCAGCGAACGGCACGAACGACGCTCGGTGATCATCACCACGAACCTGGAGTTCGGCAAATGGACGGAGGTCTTCGGCGAGGAGCGCATGACGGCGGCGCTTCTGGACCGGCTCACGCATAAGGCGCACATCTTCCTGGCATCCGGCGAAAGTTACCGGTTCCGGGAGAGTCAGAAACGCAGGCACGGCGCCAAAGGTCGTGTCCAAGAGGAAAGGAGGTAAGGATGTAGAAGGATCTGGATCTGGAGCAGATGGCAGAAGAGGAAAATGCCTACAGTCCGTCGCGGCCGCCCGCGGAGGTTGAGCAGATCGTCGTGATGGCACGGCAAGAACTGCACAACCGGTGTCTGCCCTGCGGCGCCCGAGCGCTGCACCGGCGGTTGAACGAGTTCTATCATCTGAAGCCGTTGCCCTCGATGCGCACGATCGGGCGCATCCTGTCGTGCAACGGGCTGAT
>CAIKKV010000530.1 GCA_903828035.1 uncultured bacterium | reverse complement strand
GAAGGTGTAAAGCTGAGAACACTGATCTGTTCATCAATCTCGAGAAAGAGGTAGTTCCCCGCATCGGCGCGGGCAAGCGCCTCCTTTCGGTTCGCTGGAAACAACTCCACCGCAATGAACGGGTTCGACTTCCTTGGGGTCGGTAAATGGATCGGTAAAATTCGAGAGTGTCTGAAAAAGTCGATCCCTCGCTTGCTGTGCGGCATTGGAATCCTCGGCGTGAAGTCGTTCCGGTAATTGCGCCTCAAGGTCAAAGACGATGTCGGCAATGAGCAGGACGGTGCCGTGCTCTTTGTCTCCCCGCCAGAGCGGCCATTGGAGGAAATGACGGGGAGCGAAGATTGCGCCATCGACGATTCGCTCCATGGCGTCGCGTGTCGATGGCTTTCCTTCGGTTGCTTCCAGCGCGTCGAAGCTCTGCCATGCTTGGGCGATGCGTTGGTCCCGCGCCGGGTCCCGGCCGGTGCCCCGCAGGTTGCCGCCGAGCGTCTCGAACATGACCGGGAGCTGTTCAAAAACCTGTTCTTTGGCGTCGAACTCGACGACCGGAACTTCGATGTCCTGAAGATAAAGAAAGGGATTCTCGAACAGGCGCCAGTCGATCAGGGCGGCGGTAAAGGGCGTGTCGCGACGTTTGGAGACTACCAGCAACAAAGGGCCGAGAAAGGCGGAGGAGAGTCGCCCGATCCCCTTCTGGCCCTGCTTCGGCCGCGGCGGAAGGCCATTGCGGTCCTCTTCGGGAACCTGACCGCCGCTCGCCTTCGATTCGGTGCCGACCACCAGCCACTTGTCGATGAAGTCCTGGTGGGTCATGCCATGACCGTCATCGACGATGGCCGCCACGGGTATGTCGCCGTCGTAGATGTGCAGCGCGACAGTGGTCGCGTAGGCGTCGTAGGCGTTCTTCCAGAGTTCGGAGACCGCGGTGGGACAGTCGGCGATCTGCTCCCGCCCCAGATGGTCGATGGTACGAGCGCGAGTGCGGAAGGCGACGGCTTCAACCATAGGTGATTCCGGCCCGGTCAGGCATCCGGATCGACTCCGAGCCCGCGGGAGACGGCACGCAACAACGCTTCGGCAAGTTGAACGGGCACTGCATTGCCGATCTGCGCGCCCGCGGCCATCAGGCCCCCTTTGAAGACGAAGGTGTCCGGGAAGGTCTGAAAGCGGGCCGCTTGGCGCACGGTGATGCCGTGCGGCTCGGTCGGATGGACAAAGCGTCCCTTCGACGGGTTGATGCAGGCGGTGGTCATGGTCGGTCCCGGTGCGCTCGGATCGATGCGTCCGTAGACGTCGCTATGGCCATCGTGGCCGTCGTGGCACGGCAACACACGCCCAGACTCGCGTCGGCTGCCGCCGTTGATCGGCGTGTCCTCAAATACCTCGACCAGTTCCGGCGAGTGATTCATATGCCGATCGTTCTCATCGTCTTCCGGCGGCGGCGTCTTGAACACCGTGGCTGCACTAACCCAAGGCAGGAGCGACGGGTTCCGCTCCAGCGCCTTTGCGTCACCGTGGGTTGGCGGCGGCGGCCATAGGGCTTCATCGAAGTCTGCGTCCTCACGGATGCCGAGGATGAAGATGCGTTTGCGTCGCTGGGGAACTCCATAGTCCCTGGCATCAAGGGGTGTCGGCCCGAGGACTCGATATCCGGCGTCCCGACTCGCGTGGAGGAAGTCTCTCAGGAAGTCGCGGTGGCGTTGCCACAGTAGGCCGGGGACGTTCTCCATCAGGAAAACGCTGGGCCGCAAACACTTGACAAACCGAAAATAACTGAGGATCAGCTTGTTGCGTGGATCGTCCACCCCTGCATTCTTGATTCGATGTACGGAAAACCCCTGACATGGAGGGCCGCCGAGAACGATGTCACAGACACGATTCCCGGCGAAGTGTGCGTCACGCAGAGCATCGGGTGCCAGTTCCAGAATGTCGGTGGAATACAGCTTGGGAGCCGCATCGGGGTCGTCGCAGCCGTCGATCAGGTTTGCCTGGTAGGTGGAGCAGGCGTGTTTGTCCAGTTCGACGGCGGCAACAATGCGAATGCCGACCTTTGCCGCGGCGGCGGAAAATCCCCCGGCGCCGGCGAAAAGATCAACGGCGCACAGACGATGCGATGCCGCGCGTCCCGGTTCGGCAGTTGCCGACGATGACGTTCCGCCCCGCTGGAAAGCGGATGGATCGGTCTCCGGCGGTACGAACGATGACGGGTCCATTTCACAAAAGACGCTGTTTTATAAAGAGAAAACCGGCAGATTTAACATGCGGTGCCGGAAGTGTAACGAGCGGCGGACCATCCTGAAAAGCACCTCGGATCTCGATCATCGCGATACTGGCGGAACCAACGGTCACAGTGGTGGAAACTGCGCACCTTGAGGAACTATAGTTCGGCGCATGATCGTTGGTCCAGCGGCGCCTTTACAAAGGCGCCCAGGGTCATGATGTCGCCCCCACGCCCAAGGCCCACAGCCCCAGATTCAGCGTCAGGAATGACAGCATCTGGTTCTTGGCGTGAACATACTCATATTTGGACGAATGCCGATGCATCTCCCACACACCGCGTGCGGGCGACGCGCCTCCGAATTTGCTGAAGGCCGACCGACAGGAACCTCATGACCGACCAGACCCCCGTCCCGCTGACTGACTTCACCCGCCGCGCCTCGGCCGCCCGCGCCCTGATCGAATCGATGCTCACCGAGTTGATCGGCCCGGTGGTCTTGAAGTACGACTTTTTCCGCGAGTGGAGTGGGTGCTGGAAGGTGCTGGTGGAGATCACCGGCGCGGCGACCGGCAAGCTGGAGTTCACCTTGCTGGAGACGGCAAGCGGCGGACTGCTGGCCCTGCCCCGTCCGCTGCCGGAGCGCTGGCGGCTCCAGACCGGCATCCCCGCCGACGACG
>CAIKKV010000529.1 GCA_903828035.1 uncultured bacterium | reverse complement strand
GTGTTCTGGGCGGCGCTGCCTCGGACGAGGGAATTCCCCCACTTCGTTGAGGTCATGGCCGGCGAGAAAAGTTGCGGCCGCTCGGTGTTCTTATGCACCCATGCCTGCTCCGATGCCTGCTATGAAGGCAAGATGGATTGGCTCCGGCAGCACATGCCCAGCATGGTGGACAAGGTGATCTTCACGGAGCACAAGCACCTGCTGGCGGCGCCCGGCCGGGTGCTCTACGACGACCGGGACGAGAATATCGACGCCTGGGAGGCCGCCGGCGGAATCGGCAGGCTGGTCCCCCGGCTCTGGAACCGGGGCGGTAGCGGGTTGCCCGCGTAGGGTTCGATGCGATCATACCCCATGTCCCTTGACCGGCTATTTCCCTTGGGTCACCCCCGTAGCTGGCCCGTGACGCCCCCGCTTGCTCCCCGGAAGCGGCAGGGTGTGATCATCGGCCTGGCCATGGGCCTGCTGTCGGCCGCCCTGCTGGGCGCCATCGCGCTGGTTCTGCTGGGCTGCGATGTGGAGCCGCCCGAAGCCGAGATCGTCTACCTCCCCGAGCCTGCCTTGCCGGTGGCCATGACCCTGGTCCCCCCTCTGCCCCCGGTCCTGGTGCTGGCCCCCGTTCCCAAGCCCGCCCCCACCGGCGAGGTGGCGAGGCGGCGGTGGGAGGGGAAGGTGCCCTTGTGGGTGATCCGGGGGATCCTGCGGCGCGAGACCCGGTCCTACCTGACGACCGAGAAGCGGGTGGTCTACGTCGACAAGCGCCGGGGAGCGGCCGGCGAGAGGGGCCCCCACCCAGGTGATGGTGGAGGCGTTCGAGGACGTCCGGCGGCCGGGCGAGGCCTACTGGCGGGTCGAAACCGACACCGAATTCGCCCTCGACATCACCGCCAGGTACCTGCTCCTGCTCAGGAAGCAGACCGGAACCTGGGAGGGGGCCATCCGGGCGTATAACGTCGGGATCGTCAACTGGCAGTGGGCCGGTGGCTCCTACTACGCCGACGTGAAGCGGCTGGGGACCGGAGCATGATCGACCTGAACAATCCGGTCGTCCGCATGCTCCTGGATCAGGTCCTGGGCCAGCAGTCCACCACCGGCCCGGCGCCGATGGCGCGCCCCGGCGAGAGGCCGGCGCAGGTAGGGTACGTGAAGGAGGTGGAGGTGCTGGCGGTGCGCACCGAGCCCGAGGACCCGGACGACCCGTAGCCGGGCATGATCCGCTCCGGGCGTTGTGACCCTGTCCAGAAGGGGTACCATGCCCCCATGCTCGCCAACGGGAATGTGCCCATCCAGTATTCGATGCTCTCGGGCGGATTCGCCGGAACGGACCAAACCGTCGCCATGATGAGCAAGATCGCCACGGGCAAGTGGGGCTCCAGAAGTCCCAAGATCCGGGCCCTGGCGATCAACATCCTGCGGCAGTCCGGAATCAAGGACAAGGACTACACCGGCGAGATGGTCGCGATCCACAACTGGGTGCGGGACAACGTCCGCTACACCCGGGACGTGGCCGGTCAGGAGACCCTCTGCCCGCCGGAGGAAATCGCGTTCAACAGCAGGGCGGGCGACTGCGATGACATGGCCATGCTCGACGCGGCCCTGCTGGGCGCCGTGGGCATCCCCTCCCGCTTCGTCACCATCGGCGTTACCCCCGATTCCTTCTCGCACGTCTACCTCCAGGCTCGGCCCCGGAACGTCTGGGTTCCCTTGGACCCGATCATGAAGGACAAGCCGGCCGGGTGGGAAGCCCCCAAAGCCACTGCGAAAATCAAGAAAATCTACGCGGACAACATCCCAGAGGACGCCATCATGAGCACCACCAACGGCCTCGGCTACATCGGGGATCCCCGCGTGTTCTCGCACCTGGATGAGGCGCCGGCCGCCGAGCCGACCCCGCCTCCCTACGTCCTGATGGACAGCATGCTGGATTCCGACCAGTCCACCGCCGCCATCTGCGCGCAGCGCCCGGCCTTCCCCCAGCAGACCTACGACGAGCGCTTCTCGGGCCCCCTCGCCCAGCGCGGCCCCGGCGTGCTCCCCTCCGCGGCGGTCGAAGCGCGCATCCGCGCCGACAACGCGCGCCTGCAGGACGCGGAAGCGGCCGGCATGAACGAGGGCAACTGGCACGGCGGTCAGAACGGCC
>CAIKKV010000528.1 GCA_903828035.1 uncultured bacterium | reverse complement strand
GAGCGTTCCGGCGTAGATCGCGTTGTCGCCCAGCTCCTGCTCGATGCGGAGCAGCTGGTTGTACTTGCAGATCCGGTCGGTCCGGCAGAGGGAGCCGGTCTTGATCTGGCCCGCGTTCGTCGCCACGGCGATATCGGCGATGGTCGTGTCCTCGGTTTCGCCCGAGCGATGGCTGACCACGGCCCTGTAGCCGGCCTTGAACGCCATTTCCATGGCATCCAGTGTCTCGGTTAGCGAGCCGATCTGGTTGACCTTCACCAGGATGGCGTTGGCCGTTCCGGTGTCGATGCCGCGCTTCAGGAACTTGACGTTGGTGACGAACAGATCGTCGCCCACGAGCTGGGTGTTGGCGCCCATGACGTCCGTCATGGTCTTCCAGCCTTCCCAGTCGTTCTCGGCCATGCCGTCCTCGATGCTGAAGATCGGGTACTTCTTCTGCAGGTCCACGTAGAACTGGACCATCTCCGCGGAGGTGCGGACGGAGCCGTCGCTCTTCTTGAAGATGTAGCGCTTCTTGGCGGAGTCGTAGAACTCGCTGGAGGCGGGGTCGAGCGCGATGCAGATATCCTTGCCGGGCTTGTAGCCCGCCTTCTGGATGGCGGTGATGATGACTTCCAGCGCCTGCTCGTTGCTCTTGAGGTTGGGGGCAAAGCCGCCCTCGTCGCCCACGGCGGTGCTGAGCTTCATGTCCTTGAGCACGCCCTTCAGCGCGTGGAAGGTCTCGGCGCCCATCTGGAGGGCCTGCGAGAAGGTCTTGGCACCCTTGGGCATGATCATGAACTCCTGCAGGTCGACGGGGGCATCGGAGTGCGCGCCGCCGTTCAGGATGTTCATCATGGGCACGGGCAGCACCTTGGCGTTGGCGCCGCCGATGTAGCGGTAGAGGGGCAGCCCGCTGTACTCGGCCCCGGCCTTGGCGGCGGCGAGGGAGACGGCGAGAATGGCGTTGGCGCCGAGCTTGCTCTTGGTGGCGGTGCCGTCGAGGGCCAGCATGGTGTTGTCGAGGGTCACCTGGTCGCGGACGTCGAGGCCCACGAGCTCCTGGGTGATCAGGTCGTTGACGTTCTTGACGGCCTTGAGCACGCCTTTGCCGCCAAAGCGCTTCTTGTCGCCATCGCGCAGTTCCACGGCTTCGTTTTCGCCGGTGGAGGCGCCGGACGGGACCGCGGCGGTGCCTTTGATTCCGGATTCAAGAATCACGTCCACTTCCACGGTCGGGTTGCCGCGGGAGTCGATGATTTCACGGGCGATGATGTCACAAATGCTAGCCATGTCGTGTCTCCTTTGTTTGAGCGGCATAGGGTAGGATAAATGCCTTTTGAAATCAAGTCCGAGATTGAGTCGGACCTGTCCGACCGGTCAGACGCGTCCGACGCTTTTCACGGCGTCCGCAACATGCCGGCGCACAGCCGTGTAGACCGTTTCCAGGGGCAGCCCGGATTTGGCCAACAGCTTGGGGTTGTCCTCCACGCTGATGCGGCCGCGGTAGCCGGTTTTTCCCAGGACGGCCAGGAAGCGGGGCAGGTCGTAGCCCGGCCCGTCATCCGTGCCCGTTTCGGGAAGCGTGGGCGTGGCCACATGCATATGCGCGAGGCGCGGGCCCGCCAGGATCAGGTTTTCAAACGGCTCGTTTTCCCAGGCCATGTGATAAAGGTCGGTCAGCAGGCGAAGGTTCGGATGCGCGACCTCATCGACGAAGGCGATGCCCTGGCCGGTCCGGTTGAAAAAGTTGCAGGCCTTCTTGAACAGGGGCTCCAGCGCAACGGTCACGCCATGACGGGCCGCGGTTTCGCCGGCCAGCCGGGCGGCCAGCACGAACTGGGCGCGGGCCTTTTCGACCGGCCAGCCATCCGGCGCTGTTCGCGCGCCGCCGCTGCCGAAGACCATGATTTTGGCGCCCACCTCGGAGGCCCGCCGCAGGACGGTTTCCATATGGGCGCCCACGGCCGCCAGGTTGACGTCGGGGCCGGTCACCTTCAAGGCGCCTGGAACGAAGACGTTGAAGGCCTCGATGGGAAGGGGCGAGGCCAGCAGCTTTTTCCGGACCGGGGAAAAGTCCGCCTCGCCCTTGTCGGCCATCAGGGTGTGGCAGCCCATTTCGGCGTAATCAAACCCGGCGGCCTTGGCCGCGTTCAAGTTGTCGATGTCGATGCAGATTCCAAGTTGCATAAAGGCCTGTTTTGATCGAACCGGTTACTTGTAGATAAGGCCGCTCCTGTAATCGGACCAGAGGGTCTCGAACCAGGCCTCGGTGGAGGGGATGGGCCGGCGGGGCGCCCAGCGGTGGGCGATGGCCGCTCCGGCGGCCGATGTTTCCAGGACCTTGTCCCTGAATGTGATATCTTCCTGGGTGAAATGCCAATCCGTCCCCAGTTTGGCATGGGGCGGCTGGCCATTCGGCGCGAGCACCATCGACGAGCCGCGGCTGCCGACTTCCGACTCCACTTCAAAGCGGATGGCGTCCAGGATCACCAGCTGCGCGAAGGCCAGCTGGCGGGTGGTGAGCGCCTCGCCCCGGTCGCGCCGCGCGCAGCGGCAGCCCTTCGCCTCCAGGCGCTTCCACTGCGCCCGGGCCTCGCTCACGGCCGCCTTCAGCTCCGCGCGCGAGCGGATATGCGCCCCCGCCCGGCTCATGCGCGCCTGTAGCTCCTGCCGCTCCGCCTTCCAGTCCGCGCCGCCCGCCTCCCCGGTTTTCAGCCAGGCCAGCAGGTCGCGGGCGGCGGCGGCCGCCGCGGCCCGGACGGCCTTATCGGAAAGCGTCCGCCCGCCGTAGACATGGGCGATGCGGGTGGCGGCCCGCAGCGAGCCGACCTGGCCGGCGTTCAGGGCCGAGCCGCCCGGCCGCGCCACGCCGTGGGAGCCGTTCACCTCGCCGACGGGAAACAGGTGGGGGAGGTTCACCGACTCCCACCAGATCGTGCCCGCCAGCCCGCCGTTCTGGTGCTGGGCGCAGACCGCGATTTCGAGGGGCTCCTTCGCCAGGTCGATGCCGTGGTCGCGGTACAGCTCGACGGCCTTGGGGTTCATATGCTTCAGCCGCGCCAGAGGCGTGGCCTGCGTCGCTCCCGACTTGAGCAGGTACTCGCGGGCCTCCACGTTCAGCCCGGCCGTCGTGTAGCGGTCCGGATTCCGCCGGAAGTCCAGGAACACCCGCCGGCCGCGCTGGACGGTCTCGATGTAGACCAGGATGTCGATCAGCGAGGAGCCGTCTGGCAGCTTCCGGGAGTCGAACGGCCACTGGTACCCTTTCAGGAACACCAGGCTGTGCAGGTCGCCGACCTTCTCGACGTTTTCCAGCAGGAACTCGCGGGGGTGGCTTGCGCCGTCCGCGTCGGTGCTGACAAAGCGGGGGATCACCTGCATGTAGGTGCCCGAGACGTTCCAGCGGAACTTCACCGAGGCCATGCCGAATTGCGACAGCGGAAGGCCCTGGGCGCGCGCGCCGGCGAGCAGGGCCGTGCCGAGGGCCCCGGTGTGGCAGGGGGGGTAGACGCTGGCCTTGTAGAGGCCGCCCGGCCCGCCCACCGCATAGACGACGTTTTCGGCCGCATAGGCTTCCAGCCCGCCCCCGGCGGTCATGGCCAGCACGCCGGCCGCCCGGCGAGCGGACTTGCCGCCCACGGTCAGCAGCGAGACCACCCGGCGCTTTTCCCGCACGGGGATGGCCAGCCGCTTCAGCTCGCGGATCAGGGCGAGGCACATTTCGCGCGAGGTGTAGGGGCCGATCGAGGTGGCCCGCTGGCGCGGATCGTGGTCCGTCTTGTAGCCCACGTACTGCCCGTACTTGTCGTGCGGGAAGGGAACGCCCAGGTTGACCAGGTTCAGGAAGGCGCGGGGCGAGAGGGCGGCCTCGACGAGGGCGAGGTCGCCGTGCATGCCGCCGGCGCCGACATACGACTCGGCCATCAGCGCGGGCGCATCCGCCTCCGCGCCGATCATCCCCAGCTTGTAGTAGGTTTGCTTGTCGCTGCCGGTGTTGATGGAAGTGCCCTGGTCGAGCCCTTCGGTCAGCACCAGCAGATCGTCCACGCCCTGCCGCTTCAGCTGGACGGCCGCATTCAGGCCCGCGGCGCCGGAGCCCACGATGACCGTGTGCACGGCCATCACCGGGATGGTCATGCCGTCGACGACCAGCGGCGGGTAGGCGCTCGCTTTCACAGGCGCTCCAGGGTGAGGCCGCCATCCACGGCCAGCACCTGGCCGGTGGAGTAGGGCAGGTCGCCGCGCGCGAGCATGGCCACGGCTTTGCCGACATCCTCCGGGAAACCCCAGCGCGGCTGCACGAGCAGCCCCTCGGCGATCAGCTTGTCGTATTTGGCGGTCACGGCGGAGGTCATGTCGGTCTTGATGATGCCCGGCCGGACCTCATAGACGGGAATGCCGAACTCGCCCAGCCGCGCGGCCCACAGCTGCGTGGCCATGCTGACGCCCGCCTTGGAGATGCAGTACTCCCCGCGGCTGGTGGAGGCCACGGTGGCCGAGATGGACGAGACATTGATGATGGCGCCCCGGTAGGCGGCATCCGCCTTCTGCTGCTCAATCATCCAGCGGGCGGCCAGCTGGGTCAGGAAATAGGGCCCCTGCAGGTTGATGCGCAGGAGGCGCTCGAAGCTCTCCTCGGTGGCCTCCAGGATGTCGGCCCGCACGGCCGGCGCCACGCCGGCGTTGTTGACCAACACATGGAGCTGTCCGAAGGATGTGCGGACGGAGTCGATCAGTCGATCCCGGGCGGCGGTATCGGAGATGTCGGCCTGGCAGTAGATGACCTTGGCGCCCAGGCCGCGGAGTGTCTGGAGCGCCTCGGCGGCGGCGGCTTCGTCGCGGACGCCCGCGAGGACCAGGTCGAAGCCTTCCTGCGCCAGCGACCGGGCGACGCCGAAGCCGATGCCCCGGGCGCCGCCGGTGATGCAGGCCACACGTTTGGATGTCATATCACGGTTCTCCTCAGGCGAGGGTTTTGGCCAGCTCCTCGGACACCTGCCAGCGCAGGGGCTGGCCGGCCAGGAAGCGGTCGAGTTCGTCGATCATATAGCGCCCCATGCGACGGCATTCGGGGCCCATCGAGCCCGCGATGTGCGGCGTCAGGAGAACGTTCGGCAGCGAGTAGAGCTTCGAGCCCGGCGGGGGCGGCTCGGGATAGGTCACATCCAGCACCGCGCCGAGGTCGGGCCGCGTTTCCAGCACGGCGATCATCTCCGGCTCGCGCACCACGGCGCCGCGGGCGGTGTTGATGAAGGTGGCGCCCTGTTTCATGGAGGACAGGTGCGCGCCCGTGATGAGGCCTTCGGTCTCCTTGAGCCACGGCGTGTGGAGCGAGACGACGTCGCAGGTCCGGAACAGCTCGTCGAGCGGCAGGAGCGTCACGCCCAGCTTCTGGGCAGCCTCGGGCTTCACGAAGGGGTCGTAGGCGAACAGGCGCAGGTCGAACGGCATGAGCCGCTCGGCCACGAGCCGGCCGATCATTCCCAGCGAGACGAGTCCCACGGCGGACTGGTAGGCGCCGGGCGGGACCGCGCTCTGGGGAAAGGCGCCGAGGCGCTTCACCTCCGCGGCGAAGCGCCAGCCGTGCTTGAGCGAGAAGAGAATCTGGGAGACGGTGTACTCGGCCACCGGCACGGCGTTGGCCGCCCAGGCGCTGCAGACCGGGATGCTCTTCTGCCAGAACTCCGGCGTGGTGAAGGCGCGGATGGAGCCGGCTCCATAGAGGAACAGCTTCAGCGCCGGGCAGGCGGCCAGGAAGGCGGCATCCAGCCTGGGCGCTCCCCAGCCGGAGAAGATGACCTCGGCCTGCCGGAGAAGGTCCGGCCGCGCCATTGCCTCGGCGGGTGTCAGCGGGGGGGACAACAGGTGGACGCGGGCGGCGATGTCGGCGCGCTCGTCCGCCCCGTAGATGTTCGTGGCGGCCGCGCTGTCGAGGATGAAGAGGGCGTTCAGCATGGAGGGAGATCCTTAGTCTAGCAGGGTGTTGATTTCGTTCGCGGCCTGCATGCCTTCGTAAACGCCCCGGACGGCGGTGGCGCCGCCGTTGACCAGGTCGCCGCCCGCAAAGACGCGCTCCCGGCTGGTGGCGGTGGACTTCGGCTTGACCTGCACGCGGCCGTCGGGGGTGAAGGCGACTCCGCTGAGCGCCTGGCGGAGGGCCTCCGGCACGCGCTGGCCGATGGCTTCGATCACGAGGCCCGCTTCCAGAACGATTTCCGAATGGGGAACAGCCACCGGCGCGCGGCGGCCCGAGGCGTCGGGCTCGCCCAGCTCGGTCCGCACCACCTTGACGCCGGCCAGGCGGCCGTCGGGGCCCGCCACGTAGCCCACGGGCTGGGTCAGGATGAGGAAGTGCACCTGCTTGCGGAGCGCGTGGTCGCGCTCGGCCGGCCAGGCCGGCAGTTCGCTGAACGAGCGGCGGTAGAGCAGGTAGACATCCCGGGCGCCCAGGCGACGGGCGGTGACGGCCGCGTCCATGGCGGTGTTGCCGCCGCCGATGACGGCCACCTTGGCGGGCAGGGTGTCCAGCAGGCCCTGCTTGGCCTTGGCGAGGAAGTCGAGCGCGTCGCAGACTCCCGGCGGGGTCGTTTTCGTCAGCGGCGTTCCGCCGCCCAGGCCGAGCGCCAGGAAGACGGCGTCGTAATCGCGGGCCAGCTCGTCGAGCGACAGGTTTTTCCCCAGCTCGCGGCCGGTTTCAAAGATCGCCCGTCCCGCCTTGAAGGCCGGGGCCAGGATGGCGTCGATTTCGGGCCCGGCGCGGTCGAGCCGCTCGGCCGGAATCAGCTCCTCGGGCGTGCCGCCCGCCGCCGGCTTCCGCTCGAACAGGGTCACGTGGAGCCCGTGCTCCAGCAGGCGGATGGCGCAGGCGAGGCCGGCGGGGCCGGCTCCGACGATGGCCACCTTCCCTTTGCGGGCCTGCGCGGGCAGGTGCACCGCCGCCCAGCCCTCGCGCCGGGCCATGCGGCTCAGCTCGGCCTGGATGGCGCGGATGGGGATGGGGTTTTCGGTGAAGGCGGCTTCCACGCAGCCGCCCTCGCACTGGACCTCGGAGGGGCAGACGCAGGCGCAGAGCTCGGGAAGCGCGTTGGTTTGGCGCAGGATGTCGTAGGCGGCGCGGTAGCGGCCGTCGCGGAAGGCGGTCACGAAGCCGGGCACGTCGACGCGGGCCGGGCAGGCGGCCTGGCAGGAGGGCGCCTCGCAGCCGCGGCAGCGCTTGGCTTCCTCGGTCAGGTGGTCCAGCGCATGCTGGCGGGCCTTGCGGTATTCCGGGCCGTAGAGGGCGCTGTCGCGCACCACGCAGCCGGTCTGGCCGCCGTCGCGCATGATCTGCGTGCAGGCCGAGCAGGTGATGCAGCACTTGGCCGGATCCATGGCGCCGGTCTTGAGAAGGTCGTTGACCGACTCCGGATAGGCGAACACGCCGCGGCCCTGGCCGACGAGCGTGGCGCCGCCCTGCCGGATGACGCCGGCGGCGAGGTGGGGCATCAGGTGGCGCAGCCAGGTGTAGCCGGAGGCGATCACCGGCAGGGCGGGCACGGCGGCCTGCATCTCGGCGGTGATGGCGACGAACCGGGCGATGGCCTCCAGCGGATGCTCGTCGGGGCAGGCCGTGCCCTTGATCGGGAAGTCGAAGGGGCGGCCGTAGTGGGGGTTGTAGTAGGGGTTGCCGATCGAGATGTTGAGCAGCGGGGCGCCCAGGGCCTGGAGCCGGCGCGCGAGCTCGCGCGGCTCGGCCAGGTCGGGCTTGCGGTAGTCCTCGCGGTTGACGCCGAAGCCGAACGGGTGGGGAATGGCGTCATAGGCGTTCATGCGGGTGGTGATGAAGAGGGCGGGCACCTCGTTCTTGATGCGGGCGAGCGTCTCGAGCAGGAGGCGGGCGCGGTTTTCGAAGGAGCCGCCGTAGCGGCCCTCGCGCGTGAAGGAGGCCAGCAGTTCGGAGATCAGGTAGCGGTGGCAGCTCTTGAGGTCGACGCCGTCGAAGCCGGCCTCGGCCGCCATTTTGGCGGCGGCCACGTAGGTGTCCTGGAGCCGGTCGAGGTAGTCGTCGGTGACGAGCGGATAGTCGCCCGGCAGGTTGTGCTTGGGATCCAGGACGGCGCTGTGATGGGCGATGAGGGGCCGGGGCTGGCCGTGCGGCTTGCTGTAGCGGCCCGAGTGGGTGAGCTGGAGCACCAGCACGGGATCGTGGCCGCAGGCCTCGCGGGCGGCCTGGCGGGTGGCGCTCACGAGCTCCCGGTAGCGGGCGGCGTTGCCGGCGTGGATCCACAGCTGGTTGGGGTTGGATCGGGCCTCCTCGAGGACGGCGGTGGCCTCGAACCAGATCAGGCCGGAGCCGCCGGCGGCGTAGCGGCGGTAGCGGCGGAAGCTGAGCTCGCCGGGCCCGCCGTCGGGGGCCGCGTCGAAGCCTTCCATGGGCTGCACCGCGAAGCGGTTCGGCGCCCGGCGGGAGCCGATGGCCACGGGCTCGCCCAGGATCGAAAGGTCGGTGGACAGGGGGAGGGTGAGCCCGAGCCCGGTCAATTCGGATTTCAATTCATCAAGGGTTCGGATGTGGAAACGGGCATGAGCGGCCATGGGATCTCCTGTAGAAATATCATTGTCAGGATAGGCGATTCCTGTTCCAATGAACAGGAAAAATAGCCATTTTAGGAAGGGTTGGAATGCGATGAACGATATCAAAGAGTCGATCGTGAAAGCGGCGGCCGCGGTGGAGGCCGCCTTGCCGATGCTCGAGTCCCCCCTGGCTTCGGCTACGACCGGTGAGGCGGCCCTGAAAGTGGCGGACCAGGCGGTCGACGGCATCGTGAATTTCACCTGGAACGGGCAGACTCCGACCCGGGTGGGGCGGGTCGGCATCGACTGGTCGGGCGCACACCACAAGCACCAGGAGTGGCCGGCCCAGCTGAACCGCTTTTTCTTCCTGTCCCCGCTCAGCCAGGCGTACAAGGCGACCGGCGACGAGCGGTATGCCAGGGCGGCCCGGGATTATTTACAGGACTGGCTTCGTGCGCATCCCACCCGGGAGGGCTGGAAGCTGGCGCCTTACGACAACACGCTTAACCTGTCCATCCGGGTGGGCCATCTGGGCGGCCGGGTGGGCTGGACGGGCGCGCTGCCGGGCCTTCTTGAAAGCCCGTCGTTCGACGAGGCATTTGTGCGGGCGGTCCTGGAGTCGATTCGGGTCCAGCTGGCCTATGAAATGAAGAACATGCCGACGGTCATGAACTGGCGGATCGCGGCCGCCGACTGCCTGCTGGCGGCGGGCTTGAAGCTGTCGTTCCTGCCGGAGGCGGCGGCGTGGCGCGAGTTTGGCGTGGCGGTGTTGAATGACGCGTGGCATCGGCAGGTGCTTCCGCAGGGGTGCCATGCGGAACGCAATCCGTCGTATCACGGCTGGATGACGCGGGTCATGACCGCCTACTGCAACCTGGGCCGCGCCCTGCCGGAGCTGGGCCTGGTCATGGAGCCGCGTCGCGTGGCGCGGATGTGGGATTACGCGCTTGCCTGCATCCGGCCCAACGGCGCGTTCAACGCGCTTCACGATTGCACGGGTGAGCGGATGGGGCCGTGGAATCCGGTGCGGCCGGGCGACTCCCTTCGCCGGGAGCGCGAGCGGTTCCTGCGCGAGTGGAACCTGCCGCCGGGGGATCCGCCGGCGAACTATTTCATCTCCCAGGCGGGCCAGGCGCTGCTCCGGACCGGATGGGGCGAGGACGACCAGTATGTGACGTTCGACGCCAGCGTGTGGGGGTACTCCCACTGCCATCTCTCGCGCAACAGCATCCAGCTCCACGCCTTCCGCCAGGGCATGCTGGTGGATCCGGGATCGCTCACCTACGAGGGCAGCGATCCGTTAAGCACTTATGGCAAATCGACCCGCGCGCACAACACCTGCACCTTGAACGGGCAGAATCAGGGCGAGGCGGATCCTCAGAATGTGATCGTCCTGCACGGGCCGGGCTACAACCTGGTGCACGCGGCCTATGAGGGGGGCTACTGGGAGGGCGACTTCCGCTGGAGCTTTTCCCACATGGCCAAGGGCATCGGCGCCTCCCATGTGCGCTGGATGCTGTGGGTGCAGGATGTGGGGCTGGTGGTGTTCGACAGCATGCGCCGGCATCCGGCGGCGCCCCGGGGCCAGGCCGAGCAGCCGCCCTCGCTGGAGTGCAACTGGCAGCTGGCCGAGAATGCGAAGGCGACGCTGGCGGCGGACGGGTCGCGGGCCGATGTGGATTATGGCGACTGCGGGCTGGCCATGCTGTTCGCGCACCAGCCGGAGGGGACCCGCCTCCAGCTGTTCGCGGGATCCCGGGATCCGCTGCGCGGCTGGCTGCCTGTGGAGGGCGGGATTGTGCCGGCCCCGCAGATCGTCCAGGAGTTGCCTCGGATGGAGTACGTCGACGGGGAGTTTGTGACGGTCCTGCTTCCATGGGGAAAGAGCCGGCCGCTTCAGCCCGTGAGCGCGACCGTCTGGAAGTCGGATGACGACCGGTTCGGGCGGGTGACCCTTGCCTGGAAGGACGGGCACACCGATGAGATTCACTGGTCGTCCCGCCTCTCCATGATGCTGGGGCGGCAGACGGATTTCGACACGGACGCCGCCCTGGTGCATGTGCGCAAGGAGGCGGGCGGAAAGGTGGTCAAGGCCTGTGCGGCCGGCGGCACCTACCTGAAGCCGTTCCTGCCGCAGGTTCTCCTGGAGCCGGGCGTCCTTGTGTGGGGATAGGCCAATAGGACCGATAGGGGCTATTGGACCTATTGCCGGAAAATGTTCAGGACACCGTGAAGGCGTAAACCCTGGATTCGGGCGCCCCGCGCGTCTCCTCGAGCGTGAAGCGGAGGCCGTCGAGATCGCGGTTCACGGGAATGCGCACCTGCCGCTGGCGGTTGTCGGTGACCCGGGCCAGGGGGATCCACTCCGCGCCGATCCGCCCCTCGAGGCGGAAAGCCTTCGGGATCGCGGGCGGGATGAAGTTGTTCTGCTTGCCCATCTCTTCGAAGATCATGCCGATCTGCCGCTCCATGCCGGTATCCAGGATGAGCTCGGCCTCGCGCACCCGGCTGCGCTTCGGGAAGGCGTAGGCCACCCACCCGCCTGGCGCGGCGCTCCAGGCGTGCGGATCGTCGCTGAGCTGGCGGGTGAAG
>CAIKKV010000527.1 GCA_903828035.1 uncultured bacterium | reverse complement strand
CGCTGCGGCAGGTCGCCGCCCTGCTGCCCCGCTTCGTCAACCGGGCTCCGGAGGCGGTGGCGGTGGACCTGCATCCGGATATGCAGTCCAGCCGCCTGGGCCGGGAAATCGCAACGGCCTCGGGCATTCCGGTTGTGGAGGTCCAGCATCATCACGCTCACGGGGCGGCGGGCCTGGGCGAGCACGGTTTCAGCGAAGGGCTTGCGCTGGTGTTTGACGGAACGGGCCTGGGCGCGGACGGCCATCTCTGGGGCGCCGAGCTGCTCCGCATCGAGCCGGGCGCCTTCCGGCGGCTGTCCTCTTTTGCAGGCGCGCCGCTGCCGGGAGGGGATGCGGCCGTCCGCCGGCCCGCCCGCCAGCTGGCCGGCCGCTGCTTTGCCGCCGGGCTCGACATGCCGCCCGCGCTGAGGGACCGGCTGGGCGTTTCCGGGGAAGAGCTCCAAGTCTGGCTGCGGCAGTGCGCGCTGGGGCTCAACACACCCGTCACGCACGCTGCGGGCCGGCTGTTCGATTCGTTTTCCGCGGCCCTGGGCTGCGCCAGCGCCTCGACTACGTACGAGGGTCAGACGGCCATCCGGCTGGAGGCGGCGGCCCGCCGGCACCCGGCCGGCCGTCACGCCCCGAAGCTGGGCTATCGCGCCGAAGAGCGCGACGCCATGCTGTGGATCGACTGGCGCGAGGCCTTTGCGCGCTTGCTGGAACGCGGTTCCGGAGATTCGGAGGAAACGGACGCCTGGGCCTATGCCGCGCATGTGGCTATTGTCGAAGCCGCCCTGGAAATGGTAGGATATGGGATTGACCGCACGGGAAGCCGCATGGTGGCCCTGAGCGGAGGCGTGTTTATGAACGGCCTGCTGAACGACTTGCTGGTCCCGCGGCTGGAGGCGTTGGGCGTGAAGGTCCTGCTGCATCGCGAGACGCCGCCGAACGACGGCTGCATCGCGCTGGGGCAGGCGATCGTGGCCGGCGCGTGAAGGCGGCCCCGACCGGCGGCTGGAAGGAAAAGGAAAACAATGTGCATTGCTGTTCCAATGAGGATTTCAGAGATCCGCGGCGACGGGCTGGGCATCGGTGACCTGGAGGGCTCCCGGCGCGAGATCGATCTTTCCCTGATCAAGGAGCCCCGGCTGGGGGACTACGTCATTGTCCATGCCGGGTATGCCATCGAGAAGCTGGATGAGGCGGAAGCCGCCGAGCGGCTGGATCTTTTCGCGCAACTGGCCGAGGCCTGGCGGGCGCCGCTTCCATGAACTACAGCGAGCCTTTCCGGAATCCGGCGGTCGCGGCGCCTTTGCGCGACCGGCTGAAAGCGGCGGCCGCGGCCCTGGCCGCGCGCGACGGCCGCGCGCGCATCATGGAGGTGTGCGGCAGCCACACGATGGCCGTGGGTCGTTACGGGATCCGCCAGCTGCTGCCGGAGAATGTCTCCCTGCTCAGCGGCCCGGGCTGCCCGGTGTGCGTCACGCCGCCCGGCTATATCGACGCCGCCATCGAGCTGGCCCGCCGGGGCGTCGTGATCGCGACCTTCGGGGATATGTTGAATGTTCCCGGCTCGGAGGGGACGCTGGGGGAGTGCCGCTCCGGGGGGGGCTCCGTGGAGGTCTGCTATTCGCCGCGCGGCGCGCGGGAGCTGGCGCTGGCCCGGCCGGACCGCGAGGTGGTGTTCCTGGCGATCGGATTCGAGACGACGATCGCGCCGGTGGTGAGCCTGGTGGATCTGGCGATCCGGGAGGACATCGGCAACCTGTCGCTCCTGACCTCGTTCAAGGGGGTTTTCCCGGCCCTGCTCGCCGTGCTCGGCGATCCGGAGATCCGGATCGATGCGTTCCTGTGTCCGCCGCATGTCAGCGCGATTGTCGGGCCGCGGATCTACGAGCCGGTCGCCCGCGATTTCCACAAGCCCTGCGTCATCGCGGGCTTCGAGCCGCTGGACATCCTCTTTTCCCTTTGCGCCATTCTCGACCAGCTGGTAGCCGGCCGCGACGAGGTGGAGAACCTGTATGCGCGGGTTGTCCGGGCGGACGGCAATCCCCTGGCGCGGGCCGTGATGGACCGCTTCCTGGAGCCGGCCGACGCGCCGTGGCGGGGGATGGGCACCTTGCCGGCCAGCGGCTGGGTGCTGCGCGAGGCCTTTTCCCGGTACGATGCGGAGAAGCGGTTCGGGCTGGTCATGGGGCCGGGCCGCGAGTCGCCGGGCTGCCTCTGCGGCGAGGTCATCAAGGGCAAGCTCAGCCCCCTGGCCTGTCCGCTGTTCGCCACGCGCTGCACGCCGGTTGACCCCGTGGGCCCCTGCATGGTGAGCTCGGAAGGCTCCTGCGCGGCGTATTACACATATGAACGGCGGGGCCAGCCATGAGACAGCGGGAAGCCACGGTGCAGCTGGCGCACGGGGGCGGGGGCGTGCTCTCCCGCAACCTGATTCGTGACGAAATCGTGTCACGCTTCGGGAGCGGCCCCCTGGACGGACTGCCCGATGCCGCCCGGGTCAGCGTGGGCGGGCGAGATCTTTTGTTCACCACCGACAGCTATGTGGTCACGCCGCTCGAGTTTCCCGGCGGCAACATCGGAAGCCTGGCGGTGCATGGGACGGTCAACGACCTGGCCGTGAGCGGGGGGCGTCCGCTCTGGCTGTCGATGGGGCTGATCCTGGAGGAGGGGCTTCCGTTCGAGATCCTGAGGCGCGTGCTGGACACGATTGCCGCCGCGGCCCGGGACTGCGGCGTGCGGATCGCGACGGGCGACACCAAGGTGGTGGCCCGGGGGCAGTGCGACGGCCTGTTCATCAACACCTCGGGGATCGGCGAGCCGATTGCCGGCTTCCGGCTGGGGCCGGAGCAGATCCGGCCCGGGGACTGGGTCCTGGCCAGCGGCACGCTGGGCGATCACGGCATGGCGGTCCTGGCCGCGCGGTCGGGCATCGGGATCACGGGCGGGCCGGTGAGCGACAGCGCGCCCGTCCACCGGCTGGTGGAGGCCGCCGCGCCCCATGCCGGGGAGGTGCGCTTCATGCGCGATCCGACGCGGGGCGGGGTTGCGGCGGTCTTGAATGAAGCGGTGGAGCACCAGCCGGCGGGGATCCTGCTGCGGGAAGCCGACCTGCCGTTTGCGCCCGGCACGCTGGCGGCGGCCGAGATGCTGGGACTGGACCTGCTGAACGTGGCGTGCGAGGGGCGGATGCTGATGATCTGCGCCCCCGGGGCCGGGCCGCGCATCCTGGAGGCGTGGCACCGCCTTCCCGAAGGGCGGGGCGCGCGCCGCATCGGCGAGGTGGGCGACCGGGCCGGCGCCGTGATCCTGGAGACGGTGATGGGCACCCGACGGTTGGTGGACGTGCCGCAGGGCGAAGTGCTGCCGAGGATTTGCTGAGATGCATGAGCTCTCGCTAGCGCAGGCGCTCGTGGACGAGGTCGAGCGGATCCGGATAAAGGAAAAGGCCGTCGGGATCCTCTCGGTGACGGTCGTCATCGGCGCCCTGTCGGGCGTGAACCGCGAGGCGCTGGAGTTTGTCTTCCCGATGGTCGCGGAGGGCACCTGCCTGGAGCGGGCGGCCCTGGAGATCCACGAGACCCCCGCGGGGGTCCGGTGCGAGGCGTGCGGCCGGGAGACCCGGCCCGACCTGGCCTTTTTCCGCTGCGGGGAGTGCGGCTCCAGCCGCGTCCGCATCGTGAAGGGGCGGGAGTTCCTGATCCAGTCGGTCCAGATTCAATGCGAAGAAGAAGAAACGGAGCAGGGCGGCGAGGCGGCCCTGCCTGAAAAAGGCGAAGGTCACCATGTGTAAAGATTGCGGTTGTGAAAACGCGCTGAAGTCGGCCGCCGGCCACGGGCATGGCCATGCCCACACGCACACCCATGCGGATGGCACGGTGCACGCGCATGAGCACCCGGCCGCGGCCGGCGCGGGGGTCCGGACGATTTCGGTGGAGGAGCGGGTGCTGGCCCGCAACGACCAGGCGGCGGCGGAGAATCGCGCCTGGCTGGCGGAGCGCCGGATTGTGGCGCTGAACCTGATCTCGTCGCCCGGCACCGGGAAGACGCTGCTGCTCGAGCGGACGCTGGAGCGGCTCCGGGACCGCGTCGGGTGCGCCGTCATCGCCGGCGATCAGTATACGGACAACGACAAGCGGCGCCTGGCCCGGACGGGCGTGCCGGTGGAGCAGATCGAGACGCTCAGCTCGTGCCATCTGGACGCGGAGAGAATCGGCGCCGTGCTGCCGCGGGTGGTCCGGGCGGACACGCGCCTGCTCTTCATCGAGAACGTCGGCAACCTGGTGTGCCCGGCGGCTTTCGACCTGGGGGAAACGTTCAAGGTGGCGTTGCTGTCGAGCACGGAGGGGGAGGACAAGCCGGTCAAGTATCCGGTGCTGTTCAGCTCCGCGCAGGTCGTGGTGCTGACCAAGCTGGACCTTGTTCCCCATCTGGAGTGGGATATCGCCGCGTGCCGCCAGTTCATCCAGCGCGTG
>CAIKKV010000526.1 GCA_903828035.1 uncultured bacterium | reverse complement strand
GGTGTAGAACAGGGTGAGAACGAAATCGTCTCCCGGATCGAGCCCGCTTCCCCGGAGCAGGAATCTCCCCACATACTGGTCGTTCGTCTGGATGGTGTAAGCGAGGTCTTGCGCGAAGACCGGGCACGCGCCACCCAGCACGAGTTCGGCGGCAAGACTCTGCTTGCCTGCCGAGCCGTCGGCGTCGTAGTCCTTTCGAAACCCCTGATAGCCCTGATTGCTCGGATGCGCCAGGTCGAACCATTCCGTCAGGGCACCGAAGGGGCTCGAAATGCCCGCGCCGGAGTAGTTGGTATGGCTGGAAAAATCGCCGTCGTTGAGCTGCGCCTCATGCACGCCGTTTGAGAGACCGTCGTCGTAGTCCAGAAGGACGGCGGCCTGCGCGCAGAGGTCGCCGAGAAGCGCAGCCGTGAGGAGTAACCGCGTTCTCATCTACTTGGCTTTGGGTTTGACGCGCTTGGCTTGGGGATAGAGGTCGACCGCCCCGGTGTTGGGCTGCGGCTTGCCCGGCGTGCTCCGACCTTCGGCGATCCGCCGCTCGAGGAGTTTCGTCAGGCTGGCCACGAGGTCGGGGTGTCCGGCCTGCACGTTGGTTGTCTCGCCGGGGTCGTTGGAAAGATCGTAGAGCTGCACGGGCGGCAGCTTGAGCGCCTCCGGGCTGCCGGGCGTCGGCTCGCTCCAGCCGCCCGAATCGGGGCAGAGCACGAGTTTCCAGGCGCCCTGGCGTATGGCGAAGGCCCCGAAGATGGCGCTGTGCAGGATCTCCTCGCGCGGGGTCTGCACCGCGCCAAGCAGGGTGGGCAGGAAGCTCAAGCTGTCCTCGGCCATGGTGTCCGCAGGTTTCTGGCCGAGCAGGTCGCCGCAAGTAGCGAACAGATCGCTCTGGCAGATGGTGCGGTCGCTCGTCACGCCCGCCTTGACCCGCGCCGGCCAGCGCACCAGAAACGGGATCCTGTGGCCTCCCTCCCAGACGTCCGACTTCGTGCCGCGGAAGAGGTGGCTCGGGTTGTGTCCCTTGGGCAGCAGCGCGGGGTAGTCCGCCATGGGCGAGCAGCCGTTGTCGCTGGTGAAGATGACCAGCGTGTCTTGTGCGAGGCCCTGCCGGTCAAGGGCCTCGAGCACGCGCCCGAGCATGGCATCGGTCTGCATGACGAAATCGGCGTAGGCGTTCAACCCGCTCCTGCCCTGCCACTCCTTCGTGGGCAGGATGGGCGTGTGCGGGGAGGCCAGGGCGAGATAGAGGAAGAACGGACGCCCCTTCTTCGCCTCGCCGGCGCGCTCGGCGATGTAGTCAGAGGCCTTGTTCGCGAGCGTGGGCAACACGTCCTCAAAGACGAAGTCCTCGGCAAGCGGACCCGCCCGGTAGAAGCCGGGGGCCGGGCTGGCGGCGGCGGTCTTCGTCGGCTGGCGGGTCACGCGGTCGTTCTCGATGTAGACGTAGGGCGGCATGTCCAGGGAGGCGCTGATGCCGTAGAAGGAATCGAAGCCCAGCTCCGTGGGGCCGCCGCTAATCCGTCCGGCGAAATCGATCATGGCCGGGTTTTCAGAGCTGCCCGGCGGCTGGCCGTCCTTTTGCGGCCAGTCCATCCCCAGGTGCCATTTGCCCACGCACGCCGTGGCGTAGCCCTGCTGCCTGAGGAACGCGGCAACCGTCACGCGGTCGGGCTCGAGCAGGCGCCGCGAGTAGCCGCCCAGCACGCCTCTTTTTAGGCGCGAGCGCCAGTTGTAGCGGCCGGTCAGAATGCTGTAGCGGCTGGGCGTGCAGACGGACGAGCTGGAGTGCGCATCGGTGAAGGCCATCCCCTCCTTAGCCAGTCGGTCCATGTTGGGCGTGGGTATCTTCCCTTGCGGATTCAGGCAGCGGACGTCGCCGTAGCCCAGATCGTCGCAGAGGATATAGACGAGGTTGGGCTTCGCGACCGCCTGCGCGGCAGCCTGCACAGAGGCTAGCTCGCGCTCGAACGTGAGTTCCACAACCTCGGGAAAGCCACTGCCGGGGTGCTCGCTGCCGGCGGTCAAGGTGACGCCTTCCGGGCTCTGGGTATAGGCGATTTTCCGGCCGCCGAGAATGCTCGCAGACAGGACGGTCTGCCCGAGGGCGGGCAACGCGAGCTTCTGCTCCGGGCCCCAATCCAGAACATGCACGAACAGGCTTCGCTCATGAGAGGTGGCGCAGTAGCGGCGGTCAAGCGGCTGCAGCGGCCCGGGCCGGGTGCCGTAG
>CAIKKV010000525.1 GCA_903828035.1 uncultured bacterium | reverse complement strand
CGGTAGCGAGCCGGATGAATCGGAAGTGGCACAATTTATGGCGCGCTCGTCCCGGCTTACGCCGAAGCACCGCAGCCTGGCATCCACAGCCCTCACCGCCTTCCTGAGGTATCTGCGCCGCGAGGGGGTGATCGCAACCAGCGCCCCTGCGCCCCTTGAAACGATCAGTTCCGCGCTGGAAAATCGATACGCTGATTTTCTTCGCAACGACAAGGGACTGGCGGAACTATCACTCCGCGTGTATTTGCCGCTGGTTGCCGATCTGCTCGGGTATTTGGAGAAGCAGCACGGCAGCATGTCGGTTCGCGGGTTGGACGCCGGCAAACTGCGTGCATTTCTATTTGATCGCGCGCAGGGCAGGTCCAGCGAGTTTGTCCGGTTGCTGGCCACCAGCCTCCGCTCTTTTCTGCGCTTCCTCCACGCGCAGGGGGAGATCAACCGCGACTTGACGGATGCCGTGCCGACGGTGCGCCGGTGGGCTCACCCTGATATTCCAAAAAAGCTGACGCCTGAGGAAGTGGATCGTGTCCTGGGCGCGCCGGACCTGAGCACCGCCACGGGGCGCCGTGATTTGGCAATCCTGCTCCTGCTTTCAAGACTAGGCCTTCGATCCTGCGAAGTCCTGGCGCTGGAACTGGGAGACATCCGCTGGCGTACCGGCGAAATCTTGATCCATGGCAAAGGAGGCCGGCGGGATCTCCTTCCGCTGCCCCAAGATGTCGGAGCCGCGCTTGCCGGCCATCTGCGTTTGGACCGGGATGTCCGGCCGACGCAACGGGTCTTCCTGCGCACGAACGCCCCCCGGGTGCCGCTGTCGGGGCCGGCGAGCATCGGCCATATCGTGCGCCGCGCAATGGCGCAGGCGGCGGTTGAGCGCCCAAAGCAAATCGCGGCACATCTGTTCCGTCACTCCCTGGCCAGTCGCATGCTCCAGCAGGGGGCCAGCCTCAGCGACATTTCGGAGGTCCTTCGGCATCGGTCCCCCGGCACCACGGAGATTTATGCCAAGATCGATATGCGATCCCTCAATGAAGTGGTCCGTCCTTGGCCGACGAAGGGAGGGCTGCCATGAAATCCCTTGAACAGCACTTGTCCGAATACATTGCCGCAAGGCGAGCCCTGGGCACCCGCCTTGAGGAGCCTGCCAAAGCGCTACGTCGGTTTGTTAGCTTCCTGGCTCGGAAGAAGGCCCGCTTCATTACGGTCCAACTGGCCTTGGAATGGTCTCGGCAATCCCGTCCCGATGTGCAACGGGCAACCTTGGCGCGAAAGCTGTCCATGGTTCGCCAGTTCGCCCGTTGGATGAGCGCCATCGACCCCCGCCACCAGGTTCCGCCACGCCGCATGATGGACGTCCGGCATCGCCGCGGCAAACCGCATATCTACAGCCAGGAGGAAATCTCCCGGTTGATGGCGGAGGCCGCGCGTTTGAAATCACCCAACGGGATGAAAGCGCTGACCCTGACGACCCTCATCGGACTGCTGGCGGCCACGGGTTTACGGCCGGGGGAAGCCGCCGCCCTGGAGCGGGGCGACGCGGATCTGGAAGCGCGGGTCCTGACCATTCGCGAATCAAAATTCGGCAAGTCCCGGCTCGTGCCCATTCACCCCTCAACGGCCACGGCGCTAAGGCATTACGCCCGGGAGCGGGATCGGATCTTCCCTCATCCCGGCAGTTCGCGCTTCTTCGTATCGGAACGCGACACAGCCTTGGATCTGGGAACCGTCCGCCTGTGGCTATGCAAAATCTCGGTCACCTGTGGGCTGAGAAAGAAGGCGGAAGGTCACCGTTGCGGAAAGGGGCCGCGGCTGCAGGATCTGCGGCATACTTTCGCCACCAGACGCCTGG
>CAIKKV010000524.1 GCA_903828035.1 uncultured bacterium | reverse complement strand
TATCCCGTGTAAAGAAAAAGGCAGGCCTTTCGGCCTGCCTTACTTAAGTCTGGCGGGAGCGACGGGATTCGAACCCGCAACAACCAGATCGACAATCTGGGACTCTAACCATTGAGCTACGCCCCCGTAAAACGAACGCTTACTATGGCAAGGAACCGTTTCCAGTTCAAGTGAAAAAAAGGTTTATTTTGATAATAACTTACAGCGAGCCGATCAGCTGGCGCAAATAGCTGACGGTTACGGCGATATCCTTCTTCTGCTGGTCGCCTGAAATCTCGCGTTCAATGATGTAGGCGCCGTCGTACTTGAGCTCGGCCAGCTTCTTGCACATCGCGGGGAAATTGACTTTGCCGTCGCCCACCTTGGTTTCGTGCCCGAGCTGCCGGCCGTTGGTCGGATAGACGCCGTCCTTGGCGTGGATGCAGCGCACATGCTGCCCGAAGACATCCAGCGCATCCACGGGGCTGCCCATGCCATAGAGGATCAGGTTCGCCGGGTCGAGGTTGATTCCCAATCCGGGAATGCGAAGGTCCTCGATCACGCGCAACAAGGTGATCGGAGTCTCTTGGCCGGTTTCAAACCAGAATCCGATTTTACGGTCCGCACAGTAGGAGGCGATTTCATAGATGGCCGCCAGCGTGCCGCGGTATTCCGCGCTGGCGCAGGCTTCCGGAATGAATCCGCAGTGCGTGATGATGGCGGGGGCGCCGAAGGCCGCCGCGAAGTCGGCCCCGATCTTCAGGGCCTCCAGTCGCATCTTCCGGTATTCCTGCGGCACCAGCCCCAGCGTCAGGGGGCCCTGGATGAAATCCCAGACGGCCGGTCCCGGATACCCCACCCAGCAGGCCGCCACGTCGACGCCGGCGGCATCCGCCTTGCGGCGCAAGCCCTGCGGATCGGCCGCCAGCCAGGTGCGCGGATTCCAGCTTACCAGCTGACAGGACTCAAGGCCGAATCCGCTGACCGCTTCAAAGGGGTTTCCTTCGAGCGTCAGGGATGTCATCGTTCCGATTTTATTCTTCGCCATTTCATTTTCCTTCGGGTGGGGGTGGGTTTTCTGCAAGCCGGGCCGTGTAGAGCGCGGTCCACTGGTGAACCGGCACCGTGGCCGGCTGAATGCCGGGCGGCACCACAAACAGTCCGCCTCCATCGGGCGTGAACCGCTCGATAATCCATTTTGAAATCATTCCGAACGGGCCGATCGCATCCAGCCCGCCGGGTTCGGCGAACAGAGCCTGGGCCGTTTCGGTTCCGTCCGCTTTCAGGTCGGAAGCGGGGCCGGTCAGGTGCAGCCCGAAGACGATATACAGGTTCTGGTCGTGCTGCCCCTGGGCGTGGCGGATCGCCAGGATCCCGGCCGGCTTTGTCAGGAGGTTCGTCTCTTCGCTCACTTCGCGGACAATGGCCGTCGAGGGGTCTTCATCCTCCTCCACAAAGCCGCCCGGTAGCGTCCACCGGCCCTTTCCCGGTTCATGGCCCCGCTGGACCACCAGCACGCGGCCGTCATGGACCAGCAGGCCTCCCACGCCGACGGAGAACCGGCCGAAGACGATATGGCCGCACCGCGCGCAGGCGTGACGGTGCCGCCCGCCTTCCTCGCGAATCGTCAGCGCGTTGCCGCAGCGCGAACAAAACCGCTCGTCGGCGTTGGCCGGCTGCTGGATGGGCAGGGGTGGAATCCTCATGTCCGACAATATAGGATATGCCCCTGCCTTGCGCAATAAAGAGATTGCCGCGGAAAGAATCCCCATTGTACATTGTGAGGCTATTTCAAACATCAACGAAGGAGCCTGTATCATGAAGCAGATTATCAAGACAAGCGATGCGCCGGCCGCCATTGGGCCCTACTCCCAGGCCGTCCTGGCGGGGCCGTTTTTGTTTTGCTCCGGCCAGCTCGGGCTTAACCCGGTTTCCGGCCACTTGGCGCCGGGCGGGATTGAGGCCGAAACGCGCCAGGCGCTCGCCAATCTCGATGGCGTCCTGAAGGCCGCCGGCCTGTCGCGCGCCTCGGTCGTCAAGACAACGGTCTTCCTGGTCGACCTGTCGGAGTTTCCCGTCATGAACGCCGTTTACCAGGATTTCTTCAAGTCTGATTTTCCCGCCCGTAGCACCGTTCAGGTGGGTTTGCCCAAAGGGGCCCGTGTTGAGATCGAGGCGACTGCGCTCCATCTGAGCTAGACAGAAAGTACGCGTTGATGCGAATTGCCAAATTCTTCATGACCCTGGGCGCTGCCGCTCTCGTCGCATCCGCCAGCGCTCTCCGGGCGGAATCGGGGGGCGGCGAGGCGACTCCTCCTGCTTCGTTGGCGCCTGTGTTCGGGCCGGATGCCGATTCCGTCTGGTCTGTGGTGTCGGGCACCTTTACCGTGAGCCGGGTCGCTTCGCTGCCTTTTCCTGACACCCGCGCGGCGGGCGATCAGGCGGTGCTTTCCACGGGCGGAAAAATGCTCGTTCTTGACGGGCGAACCCATTATCCCTCGAACCGGACGTTCGAGCTGTGGTTGCGGTTGCCCCCGGGCAAGCCTTCGACGATTTCGTTCGCCAGGCGATTCGAGCCATCGACGAACAAGTCTCCACGCCAGATTGAGAAGAACTTCAAAGTCTCACTCGCCCCGTCGGGGGACTCGGTCCGGGCGACCATAACCCAGGATGGCAAGGCGCTCCACAACTTGTCCGCGCTGTCGCAAAATCTCGATTGGTCTTGTCCCTGGGTCTCCAGCTTGACTTACGAGCCCCGGGCATATACCCGTTTCCTTCCGGGGTGGGAGCAGGATTACCGGTCCCGAATCGAACATGACATGGCGGCCATGCCGGCCCTGGCGGATAAGTGGCTCAATTTCCGCGCCGAGCTGGCGCCTGGACTGGTGAAGTTCTGGCTCGATGACCGGCTGGTCGCGGTCAAGTCCGGCAGTGAGGTGGCCGCGGATGGCACGGTTCGACTCGAGCTGTCCGCCGGTGCTCAGGTCGCGCTCTTCGCGGTCAGTCCTCTGGAAACCGTTTCCGGCTTCCAGCCTGTTCCCCTGGGCGGCTATCTCAACGGAAGATCGTTCCTCGGCGTCTCCAGGGGAGTCGATCCCGCAAGCCTTCCCAAGCCGGGCCAAACCGCCTGGGTCGATGGTGTGCCGTTCATTTTTCCGGGCGAGCATGACGGGCTCGATCATGTGGATCTGTCCCGCAGCTTCCTGCGGGATGCCAACGCCGACGGGTATATTCCCGCCAATGAAACCCGCTATGGTGGAGCGGGCAAGCGGGATCCGGTCCGCATCCAGCTGCGCGTGCCGAATGCGCCGTATGAGTCGCTCTACCTCGTGGCGGCGGCGGAAGAGAAGCCCGACACGCTGGCCCGGATGACCGTTCTGTTCTACCGCCCCGGGGCGGGGTTTGCCGAATCATTCGAGTCGGCCGTTCCGCTGGCCTCCGCCCGCCCGGGGGCGGGGGATGTGAAACCGGTGCCCGTAAAGATGGCTGATGGAAAGGCGGCAACGCTTTGGCTGGTGCGGATTCCGCTCGATCCGGGCCGCTTGTCCGCCTTCGCCGATCTCGATATCGTGGAGCTGGAGCTGACCAAGAATGTCCGCCTTTTCAGGTCCTATCCCGATCCCATCTGCTATGGCTGGCATCCCGCCGGACTGCCGTCTTCCGTGCAGATTTATGCGGCTACGCTGGGCCGGTCGCCCTGGTCCTTCACCTGGACGCCCAACCGCTTCGGGCATGTGTGGGGAACCTCGGAGGCACCCGGATATTCGGCGGATCTGCTTAATGATCAGCCGACGGCCGTGACGGGGACGCTCCGGGTAGCCGCCACCAGTTATGATGGAACCGACATCATCCGGCTGACTAAAAATGTCTCTATGCCGCCCGCGCAGGGCGGCGTGGCCGGAGCGGCCAGGATTCCGGTCACGTTACCCGTCCGCCTGAATGGCTATTATTCGGTGGAGGCAACCGTCGAGGCTGGCGGCCGGAGCTGGACGGAAAAACGCTCGTTTGTCCGGCTCGCCCCGGATACGCGCTCGCCGCGGTGGACCGGAAAAGGCGCGCTGTTCGGTTTCTGGAGCTACATGGGCAGCCACTATACGCCGAAGGCGCAGCACCATATCCGGCTGATGAGCATGGCCGGCGCCCGCGCCAGCGCCATGCGCTCCTCCGTCGAACTGCCCCCCGACGTGCAGGCCCTGTTCGACAACTGGAGCGAATCGCAGGCCGGAGCCTGGGAAGTGACGCCCCAGCGCTGGCTGGCCACGGATCCGGTCGATCCCGTGAAAAGCGCGGGTTACCAGTCGAATGTGGTTGAGAAGATTGTCAAGTTCCGCGAAAAAATTCCCGAAAAACGTCGGCCTGACCAGGTCTATTTCTATCCCGAGCCGCATATTAGCTCGCGGTTATCCGCCGGAAACAATCCCGAATACTGGGGCGAAAAGCCGTTTGCGCTGACGGAGGAGGAAACCAACGGCCTGTCCGTCTTCTTCCGCACCTCCAAGCTCGCGGCCGAGGCGGTCCGGCGTGATCTGCCGGATCTCAAGATCCTGATTCCGTGGGGCGATCCCGGGTTTGTGGGGCCTTTACTGAGGGCCGGCTTCCCGACCAACCTGATTGACGGCAGCGGCCTGGACATCCCCGGTTTTGAACGCATTCCCGAGCGCCAACTGCATGAGCAGAGCATCCACCGGCTCTACACGATGAATCGGGAGTTCCAGCGCGTCGGCATCACCAATGCCCGCAATCAATACTGCGAGGGCATCTTTGTTCCCACCGAGCCGGGGGCGGTGAGCTGGCGGGAGCAGATGGATATCTACCAGCGCTGGACGCTTATTTCAATGGCCTACGGGGTCAAGCGGTTTTATTCCGGTTGGTTCGCATTCGACTGCGG
>CAIKKV010000523.1 GCA_903828035.1 uncultured bacterium | reverse complement strand
GATCCGCGGGCGTTGGGTGGAGGCCGATCCCGACAAGTTGCGCGCGACGCTCGAGCATTGGAAACGGGCTGAAAAAGAGGCCGGCGGCGAGTGGTCCCTGGCCGAGGCGCTTCGGGCGTTGGCTGGATTGGACAACAAGGAAATGACGCCCGAAGCCGGCGCCGAAGCGGAAACCCGCGTCTGGACGGGCGTGCAGGCGGGCGCCTGGCTTTCCCAGACGCTGGCGGCGTTGCGCGATCCGGCCCGGCTGGCGGAGTCGGGCGGCTGGGGGGAGCTGGACAGCGTGTTGCGGCCGTATCAGAAGACCGGCGCCGAATGGCTGCGGTTCGTGGGCGAACTGGGGCTGGGCGCCTGTCTGGCGGACGATATGGGCCTCGGCAAGACGCTCCAGATGCTGGCCGTTCTGACGAGTCGCGCGAAAACGAAAAGCGGACATGACCTCAAGCCCAGCCTGCTGGTCGCGCCCGCTTCGCTGCTGGCCAATTGGCGGGCCGAAATCCAACAATTCGCCCCCTCCCTTCGGTATCGGATTCTGCATCCCTCCGAGATGGAACCGGAGGAATGGAAAAAGACGCAGGCCCATCCGGGGGCCGCCGTGAAGGCTTGCGATTTGGCCATGACCACGTATGGGATGGTTGCGCGCTGGGAGGCGTTGCGGAAGCTGGAGTGGGATTGCGTCGTGCTTGACGAAGCGCAGGCGATCAAGAATCCGGCCGCGCGGCAGACGAAAGCGGTCAAGGAGCTGCAGGCCGCGAAGCGGGTAGCCTTGAGCGGCACGCCGATCGAAAACCGGCTGGGTGACCTGTGGTCGCTCTTCGACTTCCTGAATCCCGGCCTGCTGGGTTCGGCCAAGCGGTTCGCCGCGTTCGTGAAGGAAAGTGAAGGAAGCGGCGCGCGCCTGGGGGCCTTGCGAGGACTGGTGCGGCCCTACATCCTGCGGCGCATGAAGACGGACAAGCGCATTATTGCCGACTTGCCCGACAAGACGGAGGTCAAGGCGTTTTGCGGCCTTTCCAGGAAGCAGGTGGCGCTCTACGAGCAAGCGGTACGCGAACTGGCGGAAAAGGTGGAAGGGACGGAGGGGATCCAGCGGCGCGGGGTGGTGCTGGCGGCCATCATGAGGTTCAAGCAGATCTGCAATCATCCATCCCAGTGGCTGCGCGACCAGGGCTATGAGCCCGAGGACAGCGGCAAGTTCATGCGGCTTCGCGAACTGGTTGCGGAGATCGCGCAGCGGCAGGAAAAGGTGCTGGTGTTTACCCAATTTCAGGAGATGACGGAGCCCCTGGCCGCCTGCCTGGCCGCCGTGTTCGGGCGGCCGGGGCTGATCTTGCACGGGGGGGTGGCCATCAAGGATCGCCGCCGCCTGGTGGAGACGTTTCAGGCCGAGGGGGGGCCGCCGTTCTTTGTGCTCACCGCCAAGGCGGGCGGCACGGGATTGAATCTGACGGAGGCTTCCCAGGTGATCCATTTCGACCGGTGGTGGAATCCGGCGGTGGAAAACCAGGCCACGGACCGCGCCTTCCGCATTGGACAAAAACGGAACGTGCTGGTCCACAAGTTTGTGTGCCGGGGGACGTTTGAGGAAAAGATCGACCGGTTGCTGGAAGAAAAGGCGGCTTTGGCGCGCGAGGTGGTGGAAGGGCCGGGCGGCGAGACGGCGATGACGGAGATGAGCGACAAGGAACTGATCCGTTTCGTGGCGCTCGATATCGGGCGTGCAGGCGAAGCGGAATGACGAAAGGACGGGGTCGATGAGCCGGTATAGCAGGGGCGGACGGTATGGCGGCGACTGGGGCGGGTTCGCCCCGTATGTGCCCGTGGCGGAGCGGCAGGCCAAGGCTGAAAAGGAGGCCAAGAAGCTGGCGAAAGGCGGCAAGGAACTGCGGCCGGTTCGGCTTGAAGGCAAAACGATCGCCCACACCTTTTGGGGGAAAGCCTGGTGCGATAACCTGGAATCCTACAGCGATTATGCCAACCGCATGCCGCGCGGCCGCTCGTATGTGCGCAACGGCTCCGTGCTCCATTTGGACATCCGGCCCGGCGAAGTCGAGGCGATGGTCAGCGGCAGCCGTCTGTATAAAATCAAAGTGGGCTTCAAGCCGGTTGACAAAAAGAAATGGAAACAGCTCTGCAAGGAATGCGCCGGCGGCATCGGATCCCTGATGGAGTTGTTGTCGGGAAAACTATCAGACCGCGTGATGGGCGTGATGACGCGCCAGGAAACGGGTTTGTTTCCCGCCCCTTCCGAAATCGATTTGGGTTGCTCCTGCCCGGATTGGGCGGACATGTGCAAGCACGTGGCCGCCGTGCTGTATGGCGTGGGCTCGCGGCTGGATGAGACTCCGGAATTGCTGTTCACCTTGCGCGGTGCAGACCATCGCGAACTGGTCAGCCAGGTCTCCGTTGTGCAAACGCTAACCGCCGGAAGCGGGAAAGACGGCCCCGCCACGCTGGCCGCTGCCGACGTCTCCAGTGTTTTCGGCATCGAGTTGGAGCCGGAGCCGGCGCAACCGGTCAAGGCTGCGCCGCCTCCGAAGAAACCGAAAAAACGGGTTCCGAAAAAGGCGGTGAAAAAGCCGCCTAAGCGTCGTAACCCGTGAGGGGGCGCACCCAGATGTTGCGGAACCGGACCAGGTCGCCGTGATCCTGCAGCATGAGCGGGCCCGTGGGCGCGTGCGCCTTGTAGGGGTAGACATCGCGGTGGCCGGTGGGGCCCATGAGCGTCACGTGATTGTGGACCACGACGCCGTTGTGGATCAGCGTCAGGAAGGCCGGCTCGATCAGCTCGACGCCGCTGAAGCGCGGGGCGGTCCAGAGGATGTCGTAGGTCTGCCACTCGCCGGGCTTGCGGCAGGCGTTGACGAGGGGCGGGTATTCGCCGTAGACCGAGGCGGTGATGCCGTCGGCGTAGGTGGGGTTGTTGAAGCCGTCCAGGACCTGGATTTCGTAGATGCCCATCAGGAAGACGCCGCTGTTGCCGCGCCCCTGGCTTTCGCCTTTGACTTCGGCCGGGCAGGCGAACTCCAGGTGGAGCTGGCAGTCGCCGAAGCGTTCCTTGGTCGAGATATTGCCCGATCTCGGCACCACTTCCATATAGCCGTTCGCGACCTTCCAGGGGGCGTCGCCCTCGCGGCCGGCCCAGCCGGCGAGGCTGCTGCCGTCGAAGAGGAAGTGGGCGTCGGCCGGCGCGCCGCCGGCTTGGGCGCCGGGCGTGACCACGCGGGGCTGGGGGCGGCTGCCGTCGTGGACCTGCCACTGTCCGCCGGGGAGGAGGGGGGTGTCGTCGTAACCGAACTTAGCCATGAGGGAACTCCGTGTAGGGTTGTCGGGGATGCGTTAACAGTTTCAGGACAGGCGGAAAGACCGGGCGGCCTTCTCGGGCGACTGGCCGTCGTTGATCACGGCGTTCAGGGCCTCGATTAGGCGGCCGGGATGCTTGGACATGAAGATGTTCCGGCCGAAGATGATGCCCCGGGCGCCGGCGCCGACGGAGGCCGCCGCCTTCTTGAGCACATCCAGCTCGTTGTTCAGCTTGTCGGCCCCGATCGTGAAGACGGGGACGGGCGTGTTGGCGATGACCTCGTTGAACCGCTTGCCGGTGTAGAACGTCTTGATCAGGTCGGCGCCCAGCTCGGCCATGATGCGGGAGATGCGGCGGACCTTCTCGTGCATCTGGTCGGGGGTGATCTCCGCGTGCTCCACCACGTAGCACTCGCCGATGAGGGGGATGCCGAGCCTCTCCTTCTGCCGGACGACTTCCGCGAAAATCTCCACGTTGCGCGTCTCGCGCTTGCGGTCGTTGCTTTCCTCGAGGAAGAGCGAGCAGATCACGGCGCCGGCGCCGGCGCGGGCGGCTTCCTCCACCGTGGTGGCGATGGTGGTTTCGCCCTCCCGGTAGGAGAGGGGGTAGTAGAAGGAGGCCGACCAGTTGATGCGCACGACGGGCACGGGCGAGCCGGGCTGCTCGAAGTGCTTCCAGCTGCGCTCGAGCATGACGCGCGGCAGGAGCATGGCGTCCACGGTCCGGCAGTTGGCCAGGGCCTTGTCGACTTTCTCAAGCCCGGGCTGGTAGCCGTATTCCGTGACATGGTCCACGGCCGAGATCACGAGGTTTTTCTTGCCGTTGAAGAGGCGAGCGAGGCGGAGGTTGATTCCGGATGACATGGAGAGTTCCTTTGGGTTGATTAACGCCATTCGATTTCGATGCCGCCGCCGCCCGTGGTCCGGGCGTCGCGGACGCCCTTGCAGGTGCTGTCCACGGGGACGGCGCAGAGGGAGAAGGTGGTTTCCACGGTGGAGAGGGCGGGCAGCCAGCGGAAGGTTTTCTCCCCCTGGAAGACGCCGCGATCCACGGCCTTGCGCAGGCCCTCGGGGAACGGGGTGTTTGAAAACTCCATGCCGCGGGTGATGCTTTTTCCGTTCCAGGGCGCCGAGGTGCGGGCCTGGTACTCTTCCCAGTTGCCCACCCAGGGATAGTCGGCGCGATTCCACAGGTAGACGACCGCCAGGCCGATCTTCGGGTTGACGGCGCTGACCCAGCCTTCCGCGCGCTTCGGGTCGACCAGCTGCGTGGAGAAGTCGCTGGAGTTCGGGGTCAGCGTGCGCAGGTCCACGGTCTTGCCCCTGGCGCCGGGCGCCATTGGCCAGGTGAAGGCGGCGTCGGGCTTCAGCCGCATCCGCTCGCTGAAGGCGCCGGGGAAGGTGTGGGCCTGGGTGGCCGGCATGTCGAAGAGCGTGACGCCGGCCTCGACGAAGGGCGGGCCGAAGGTGGCGTGTTCGCAGAAGGTGAAGGGCAGGTCCCGGCGGGAGCGGCTGGTGATCAGGCTGCGCACCCGGATGATGGGCTCATCCGCCGACATCCGGAACTCGCGCACGAAGCGCATCTGGGCGATGGGCAGGTCGCAGCCGCAGGAGAAGAAGAGGCTGTTTTTGGTGATCCGTTTCTTGAGCATTTTCCAGCGGGCGACCGGGGCTTCGCCATGGCCGCTCAGTCCGGCCTTGGCCTCCTCGGGCGACGGATCGCCGAACTGGCCCAGGCAGGGATTGTGCCCCAGGATGGAGGCCAGCAGCTTGGCGGCGTACTTGGCGGAGTCGCTCTTTTTATACGTACAGGGCTCGATGCTTTTCCATATGGGGGACCAGTACGGATTGACCATCGGCCGGACCGCGAGCATCAGCGTGGCCAGGTGGCCGCCGCCCTTGGCGATGCCGAGGGCCACGGCCCCGTTATCCAGCTCCCACATCGACCGGCCGGATGTCTGCTTGCTTGAGATTTTCATTCTCTTCTCCTGAACCGTTGAACCGTTGAACCGTTGAACCCCTGAACCGTTGAACCTTATTTCAACCACACATCGCCCTTGATAGCGAAACTTTTTGGAAGCCGGCGCTGCAGCTCCTCGGGGCAGGAGGCGTAGCGGGGGTCGATTTCGATTTTGATGGAGGGATCGCCGGAAGGCAGGCGCGGCACGGCGACGCCGCAGGCGTCCAGCCACCGGGCGAACTTCCGGCTCATGTCGCGGCGGGTCGTTTCGGGAGAATCGGGACCGGTTGCGTTTTTCACGGGGGAAAACTCCTCGGTGCGGTCGAACACCAGCGCGAGGGTGCGCTCGGCCAAGGGCAGCGCATCGAAGATGAACTTCTCGAACTTGAAGGCGTTTGGCTTTTCGGGCGTTTTCTGGGCGCCATCGAAGTAGGGCACCTTCTTGTGGGCGATATGAAGGGGCAGGCCGGCCTGGGCCGTGGCGATCAGGAACTCCAGCGAGAAGAGATGGATGGCCACGCTGCCGTATTTGAACAGCAGCTCCCCGGTGGAGGCGCGCGCCTGTTTCTGCGCCTCGGTCAGCTCGGTATATTCCACGATCTGGAGGCCGGCTTCGCCGTGGCGGGCGATGACGCCGAGGCCTTCGCCCGGATCCCGCTTGGCGCAGACCTTGAGGGAGAATTGGGCTCGCTTTTCCCGGTGCAGGCCGACGAAGGCGGGGTCGGCGATTTCGATGAGCGGATTATCCACCTGGAAATAAAAGAGCGTGTCCAGGCCGCGGCGCTTCATGTCGTCCAGCATCCCGGTGCGCTGCAGGGCCTGGAGGATGCCGCCGTGGCCGTCGGGCCCCATGAAGAGGCGGCCGGGGGCTTCCAGGACGAGGCGGCCGTCGGGGAAAAGGGCCGGCATCATGCCCTGGCTGAAGAACTGGATGCGATGGGCGGGGAGGCCGAAGTGGGCGTGATCGGCGAAGAAGGTGCGGGTGGCGGCGTCATTGGCCTGGTTGGTCATGACATAGAGCGGAATGGAGCCGCCGAAGCGGCGCTCGAGGGCCGCGATTTTGCGGACGTGGATTTCGAAGAGGGAGTGCCCCGACAGCGGCCCGATGGAATAGGTGCCCTTGGGGCCCTCGAAGCCCAGGCGGGTGCCCTGGCCGCCGGCCACGAGGATGACGCCCACCTTTCCGGCCTTGAGGGCGGCGGCGCCCTGGGCGGCGGCGGTCCGGCGTTCGCTTTCGGACGGGGAGAGGGCGGTTCCGGGCTGCGGTTCGGCGGCGGGGGCGGCGGTGTTCCGCGCTTCGAGCAGGTCGCGCATGGAGCGGATGGCCTGGAAGTCGAGGGAGGCGACCTGGGCCAGCAGGTCGGCCTGCTCGGCGGCGGAAAGGGACTTCCAGAAAGACAGCACGTGTTCCTGGCCGTGGGTGGTCAAGAGCGCGAGCGCCTCGGCATGCGTCATCATGGGCAATCCTTTCGTAGGAAGGGAGAGAATAACCGAAAGGGGCTTGACAAGTCATGGGAATTCCGTGCATTGTAAACGTTAATGAAATCGATTTCATTTATGACCGGTACGGAAACGGCTGGCATCGATGATGTGGCCCGGGAAGCGGGCGTTTCTGCGGCGACGGTTTCACGGGCGTTGAACCGGCCCGCCCTGGTGAAAACCGCGACGCGCGAGCGCATCCTGGCCGCCGCCCAGGCCCTGAATTACCAGGCCAACAATTCCGCCCGGAATCTGCGCGGCGGTTACCGGCAGAATGTCGGCAAAACGCTGACGCACACGATCGGCTACCTGGCCCACCGCAAAAGCGTGATGAACGGGGACCCGTTTGCATACGAGCTCCTGGAGGCCGTGGAAGCGGCCTTGTGCGAGCGGGGACTGGGCATCCAGGTCATTCCGGCATCGCCGGAAGGAAGTATTCCCCGGGAAATTGCGGAGTATTCGGTGGATGGCGTGATCAGCCGCATGTCCTGCCCGCTGGTGCGGCACATCGCGGGCCTGATCCCCACTGTGACGCTGGATGCGTTCGATCCGGATGTCAGCGGCTATGCGATCATGCCCGATTACGCGGGCGGCCTCCGCCTCGTGATGGACCGGCTTCTGGCCGCCGGGCTGAAGGAGGTGGCGCTCCTGGCGTCCGATCCGAAGACCCTGCTGAGCGACAACTTCTGGAGCTTGTTCCCCAAAACATGCGAGCAGGTCTATCTGGATCGCGGGCTGCCCGTGCCTCCGCGGCTCTGCCGGGGGGCGGCCTATGACCCCAAGAGCGGCTATGAAGCCGGCCTGCGGATCTTTTCCGATCGCTCCAGCCGGCCGCAGGCGGTGATCGGGCCCGACGGCGCCATGCTCGGGCTGTATCGCGCCGCGGGGGAATGCGGCGTGCGGATTCCGGCCGACGTGAGCGTGATCGGGATCAACGGGCTGAAGAACGGGGAGTATCTGCACCCGGGCCTGACCACGCTGGACGTGCAGCCGGGCCGGCTGGGCGCGGCGGCGGTGGAAGTCCTGGCCAACGGCATCGCCGGCGGCGTCCGGCGGCGGGGCCTGGAAATCCTTCCGGTTGTTTTAAGGGAGCGGGCGAGCGCGCGGATTTGATTTGCAACGGTGTGGGCAGGTTAGGATAGAACGGGAGAGCACGATGAAAAAGCGCATAGCGGGTATGCTTGTGGCAACGTTCGTGATGCTGGGCGCATCGACCGGGCTTGCGGTCACCAAGGCCAGCGCCGGCACCGG
>CAIKKV010000522.1 GCA_903828035.1 uncultured bacterium | reverse complement strand
GTCGGCGTAGGTGCGGCCCGGGACGGCGTCGAAACGCGGGGCGTAGGAGGCGATGCGGAAGCGGACCTTTTCGCCGCCGTTCCCGAGGCCCAGGGAGCCCTTGCCGAGCGTCTGGGCGGCGTCGCCGATCTTTTCCCAGTTGCCGAAGGTGCCCAGCATGACGCCCTCGTTGACGTATTTGGAGTCGGTGGAGATGAGCCCCATGCCCTTGTAGACGCAGACGAAGCGGAAGAACTTCTCGATCGGGTAGGCGGTGGCGTCCACATCGGAGAAGACCCAGAGGGCCTGGCCGTACATATCGCCGAACTCCTTGACCCCCATCTTGCAGCTGATCCAGGCGCGGTCCCTGGCGTCGATTTCGATCTGGCCGATGTACAGTCGCGAGGCGTCGTAGCGGCCTCCGCGCGAGCCGCTGGCAAAGACGCCGCCGGCCCACTTGCCCTGGATCCGCGAGAACTTCATGAAGCTGTTGCCCACGCCGAAGTCGCCCACCATGTGCGGCTGCGCCTTGGAGTCGGTGGCGACCGAGGGATGCTCCATGTAGGAGGTGGAGACGTATTCCTCGCCCCCGATCTGGGTGACGGCGGGAATCTGGCCGAGCGCGGGAAAGGAGAGAACGCAGAGGCCGAACAGGCTCGCGATCAGGTTTGGTGATTTCATGAGAAGCTCTTTCGGAAGGGGACGAAGAAGGAGGACAGTATGATAAGGCCGAATTACTTTATCGATTCTCCCCCGCGCCTGTCAATGAAATGCGACACGTCGGCTTGACCCCTTCTGCTTCATGAGTCAATATATAGAGCTTAACCGTGGAGACGCGTGATTATTCATGTAACAGTTTGGGACGTGATCCTGATGGTGGCCGTCACGTCGATGGCGGGCCTCCTGGCCTTTTTCCGGAGCCCCGGCTGGAAGGCGTTCATGCTGAGCCTGCCCATTCCGTTCACCTGCGCCACCCTCTCCCTGGGCCAGGGGGTGGGCATCAGCAACGTCTCGGGCCTGGTGGCCCTGCTTCTTTTCACGGTCGGGGTCCGCTTCGGCTACTATCGCCTGAAGTGGCCCATCGTGCCCGTCATCGTCCTCTGCGCCATCGGGTACTGCCTGCTGGCCGCGGGCCTCAACCGCCTGCTGCCGCGCGGGGAGGCGGCCTTCTGGATCGCCTGCGCGGCGGTGTTCGCGATCGGGGTCGTGGCCTTCCGCACTGCGCCGATCGTGGCGGAGCCGCACTACCGCAGCCCGCTTCCCCTGTGGGTCAAGATCCCGGTCATTGCCCTGGTGGTCGCGTTCCTCGTGATCATCAAATCCCAGATCGGCGGCTTCATGACGACCTTCCCCATGGTGGGGACGATCAGCGCGTACGAGGCCCGGCACTGCCTGAACGTCGTCTGCCGCCAGATTGCGATGGGCGTTTTCATGATGGCCCTCACGATCGGCGTCATCCATGTGCTTCACCAGGCGCTGGCCCCCCTTCTGCCGGGGCAGGCCGGGCTGGTCGCCGCCCTGGCCGGCGGGTGGGTGGTCTATCTGGCCATGCTGGCCGCCGTCACGCGCGGCCGGTGGACCCTGTCCGTGCCGGTTCTCGAGCCGGAGCCGGTCGCCCTTCCCGACAGGAGCAACGCATGAGCCCGCTTCGAAGGCTGATTCCGCTTCTCTGCCTGGCCGGCACGATGGCCTGCGGCGCGTCGCTCCTGCCGGAGGCGGCCCATTTCGACGGCACCGGGCGGCTTCGGCTGATGGCGGTGGAAGGCCGCCCCATTGCGCTCAGCGGCGAAATCCGGATTGCCGGGCCGGAGTGGAAGTTCTATGGCGCCTCGAATCCCTGGTCCGCCACCGGAATCACCTTTTCCGCGACCAACCGCGAGTCGCGCTGGACCGGGCTGATTTCGCTCGAAAACGGCGGGCGGGTCCGGTACGACCAGCGCGTGCAGCCGCTGCCCGACGGCGCGGCCGTCAGCCTGACCGTGACGGCCGACTCCGATTTCGCCACCGCGGGCTACTTCTATTGCCTCCAGCTTCCGGTCCGCCTCTTCTCGGAGGCGCAGGTCGAGCTGGCGCGCGGCACCTCGGCGGCAGTCCGCGTGGAGGCGCCGTCGACGTTCCAGTCGGACAAGGACCCGCGCCTGCTGTCGGTTCCCGCCGCCGACCGGGTGCGGATCCGCTCGGACGCGGAAAAGTTCCAGCTCACCCTGGCGCTGGAGGATCCCCGCGCCCTGGTGTTCCAGGACGACCGGGCCTGGGAGACGCCGACCTATTCGCTGATGATCCCCTTTTTCCGCGGGCCCGCGGCGCGGGCGGGGGAGATCGCGCGGCTTCGCTTCACGATCCGCCTGGCGGGCGAGCCGGACCGCGAGCCGGTTGAGGTCGCGCTGGGCGGGCCGGCGGCGGCCCCGGCCTTCGAGGGGTTCGGCGGCAATTTCGTCTACGGGCTGGACACGCCGGTGGCGGCGAACCTGATCGCGCGGCTGGACCCGGTGCGGGCGCGGATCGAAATGCCCCTGTACGAGTGGGAGCCGGAAAACGACAACGCCGCGCCGGGGGAGACGGACTGGGCGCGGCTGGAGGCGCGCGATGCGCCGGAGTCGACGCTGCGGCGCCGGTTCGAGCTGGCGCAGCGGCTGGCCCGGCGGGGCGTGCCCCTGACGATCAGCGTGTGGGACCTGCCCGAGTGGATGTACGAGGGGGCCCCGCGCGGGCGGTGGGCGTCGCGGCGCACGGTGTCGGCGGAGATGTGGCCCGAGGTGCTGGAGAGCGCGGGCTCGTACCTGTTGTACCTGAAGAAGCAATACGGCGTGGAGCCCGAGCTGTTTTCGTTCAACGAGCCGGAGACGGGCGTGCGCGTGCTGTTCACGGCCGAGCAGCATCGCGACATGATCCTGCGGTTCGGCGAGCGGTTTGCCCGGCTGGGGCTGAAGACGCGCCTCCTGCTGGCCGATGTGGCGGGGCCGCGCGCCACGGAGAGCTACGGCGTGTACGCGGTGTCGGATCCGGCCTGCGCCCGGAAAATCGGGGCCATGGCGTTCCACTCGTGGGGCGGGGCGACGCCGGCGGAGTACGCGGCTTGGCCGGCGATGGCGCGGCGGTTCGGGCTTCCCCTCGACGTTACCGAGCTGGGGCTGGACGCGGCCTCGTGGCGCACGCCGCATGATTTGAAGAGCCCGTACTATGTGATCCATGAGGCCCGGATGATCCTGGAGGTGCTGTCCAGCGCCCGGCCGCGCAGCGCCCTGCTGTGGGAGTATTCGGACGACTACCCGCTGCTGATGCCGGGGGCCGGCGGGGCGCCGGAGGCGACAGACCGGCTGCGATTCCTGGAGCAGCTGATCCGGGAGACGCCAAAGCCGGCGCAGCCGTTGCAGGCGACAAGCTCGCGCCCCGATGTGCCCGTGGCGGCGTTCCGGGGCGGGAAGAAGGCCGTGGTGGTGCACCTGGTCAACCTCGGCGCTTCGCGGCGGGCGGTCCTCCGCGGGCTGCCCGCGGGAGTGACGGAGCTGAAGGCGGTGGCCCTTCCGGCGGCGGGCGGCGCGCCCGTGGAAAGCCGGGCGCCGGTCAAGGCCGGCCGGGCGGAGCTGGAGCTGCCGGCCTGGTCGCTGGTCAGCGTGACGGATTAGCGGGCGGCTGTCTGGAGCCGGGCCGCCCGCGTCCCAGTCTTCCTTGCGAACCCGCGTTTCCTGTGATAAGGTGGCAGTTTTCAAAGGGGCCTTTATGATGAAGCGGATAGTCGTAGGGTGGCTGGCGATTCTGGCTCTGGGGGGCGCGGCTCGCGCCGCCGACCAGGCGCCGGAG
>CAIKKV010000521.1 GCA_903828035.1 uncultured bacterium | reverse complement strand
GTGGAGTCGCAGCTGCTCTACGGCATCAAGGGCAACGTCCCGGAAGGCGAGTACCTGATCCCGCTGGGGCAGGCCGACGTGAAGCGCGAGGGCAAGGACCTGACCATCGTGACGTGGGGCCCCGCCCTCTTCGACGCCCTCAAGGCGGCCGACGCGCTGGCCAAGGACAACATCAGCGCCGAGGTCGTGGACCTGCGCTCCCTGGTGCCGCTGGATATGGAAACCGTGCTGAAGTCGGTCCGCAAGACCGGCCGCTGCGTGGTGGCCAGCCAGTGCATCGACATCGGCAGCTTCACCGGCGAAATCGCCTCCCGCATCATGATGGAGGCGTTCGACTACCTCGACGCCCCGGTCATGCGCGTGGGCGCCAAGAACGGCATCGCCCCGCAGTCGCACATCCTCGAAGCGGCGTTCCTGCCGAACGACAAAGACATTGTCGCGGCCGCCCGCAAAATCCTCTAAATCAAGGAAGCAGCCATGGCCCAGATTCTCGTCATGCCCAAGTACGGGCAGACCGTCGAGGAATCGACGATCGTGAAGTGGCGCGTGAAGGAAGGCGATCCCGTCCGCAAGGGCGACATCGTGTTCGAGATCGAAACCGACAAGGCCACCATGGAGGTGGAAAGCTTCTTCGAGGGCACCCTCCTGAAGATCCTCGTCGGCGAAGGCAAGACCGTGCCGGTGTCCTCGCCCGTTGCCTTCATCGGCAAGCCGGGCGAAGCCCTGCCTGACCTGGCCTCCCTGCCCAAGCCGGAAGCCGCCGCGGCTCCGGCAAAACCTGCCGTCTCCGCCGTCGCGTCCCCGTCCACTCCGTCCACCGTGTCCACTCCGTCCACTCCGTCCACCCCCGCGCCCGCTTCCACCCCACCGCCCGCTTCCAGGCGCCTCTTCGCCTCGCCCCGCGCGCGGGTCCTGGCGAAGAACGCCGCCCTCGACATCAGCCGCATGACGGGCTCCGGCCCGGGCGGCCGGATCGTGGAGAAGGATGTGCTGGCCTTCATGGAGAAGAACCAGGTCGCCGCCATCAAGATCACGCCGTCCGCCAAGCAGCGGGCGATCAAGGAAGGCATCGACATCCTGACCGTCCGCGCCACGGGCGACGGCGGCCGGATCGTGTCGGCCGATATCGACCGCGCCCTCGAGGAGCGGCCGAAGACGATGAGCAAGATGCGGCAGATCATCGCCGAGCGGCTCACGCGCAGCACCAGCACCATCCCGCACTTCTACGTGACCGTGGCCGTGGATATGACCGGACTCGCGGGGCTGCGCAAGCAGCTCAAGGAAGCGGGCAAGGCCTTCACGGTGACGGACTTCATCCTGGAAGCCGTGATCCTGACACTGGATGAGAAGCCGGCGTTCAACAGCGCGACCGACGGGAAGACCGTCCGCTGGAACAGCGCGGTCAACCTCGGCATGGCCGTCAGCCTCGAGCAGGGGCTCGTGGTGCCGGTCATCCGCGACGCGGCCCGCCTGTCGCTGGCGGAGCTGCACGACGCCGCCCAGGCCCTGGCGGTCAAGGCGCGCGAAGGCAAGCTGCGGCCCGATGAGATGAGCGGCAGCACCTTCACGATCTCCAACATGGGCATGCTGGGCGTGGAGAACTTCACGGCCATCATCAACCCCGGCGAGTCGGCCATTCTCGCCGTCTCCAGCACCTTCCCCACCCCGGTCGCGCGCGACGGCAAGGTCGTGGTGCGGGACATCATGAAGCTCACCCTGTCCTCCGATCACCGGATCATCGACGGGGCGCAGGCGGCCGGATTTGCCAACGCGATCAAGACCAAGCTTGAGGATATGGAGCTATGGAAAAGTTTGACGTAGTCGTGATCGGCGGCGGCCCCGGGGGCTACCCGGCCGCCATCCGCGCCGCCCAGCTGGGAGCCAAGACCGCCCTCGTGGAGCGGGAGTCGCTCGGCGGCACCTGCCTCAACTGGGGCTGCATTCCCACCAAGCTGCTGATCGCGGGCGGCGAGTCGCTGGCCGCCATCAAGGCCGCCACGCAGTTCGGCGTCACCGCCGGCTCCGTGGCCTTTGATTATGGCACGCTCTGGGCGCGGAAGAACACGGTGGTCGGCCAGCTCAAGGACGGCGTCAGCGGCCTGCTCAAGGCCAACGGCGTCACCGGCATCAAGGGCACCGCCTCGTTCATGGACCGCACCCGCATCGTCGTCGCGGGCCCCAAGGGCCAGCGGCTGCTCGAAGCGGGCAAGACGATCATCGCCACCGGCTCCCGCTCGATCATGCCCCGGATCTTCCCAGCCAGCCCGCGCATCGTGGACAGCAAGGCGTTCCTCGACCTGCAGGCCCTGCCCGCGAGCCTGATCATCGTGGGCGGCGGGGTGATCGGCTGCGAGTTCGCCTGCATGGCCGCCCACATGGGCGTCGCCGTGACCGTGGTTGAAATGCTGCCCGAGATCCTGACGATCCTCGACGCCGACGTGCGCCGCGAAGTCAAGCGGCACATGGAGAAGTCGCTCGGCATCCGCATCCTGACCGGCGCCGGCATCGGCGAGATCGCCGACACCGGCTCCGCCGTCCGCGGCAAGGTCGGGGACGAAACAGTCGAAGCCGCCCTCATGCTGGTGGCCGTGGGGCGCGCTCCCGTCACCGACGGGCTCGGGCTGGACACGCTCGGCCTGGCGACAACGAAGACGGGCCACCTCGAAGTGGACGCCTTTGGCCAGACCCGCCTGGCTTCCATCTACGCCATCGGCGATGTGACGCCCGGCGTTCAACTGGCGCACCGGGCCACCGCGGACGGTCTGACGGCGGCGGAAAACGCGGTCACGGGCCGGCGGAAAAAAGTCGGACGCCTGGTCCCCTCCTGCATCTTCACCTCTCCGGAGGTGGGCAGCGTCGGGCTGACCGAAGCGGAGGCGCAGGAGAAGCAGATCGCCGTCAAGGTCGGCAAGTTCCCCTTCGCGGCGCTCGGCAAGGCGCTGGCGGGCGGTCATGCCGAGGGATTCGTCAAGTGGGTGGCCGACGCGGCCACCGACCGCCTCCTGGGCGCCCACGCCGTCGGCCACGGGGCCACGGAGCTGGTCTCGGAAGCGGGCGTAGCCATCCAGGCGGAGTTGACCGCGGGCGAGTTCGGGAACACCATCCACTCGCATCCGACCCTGTCGGAAGCCTGGGTGGAGGCCGCGCACGCCATCCACGGGGCCGCCATCCACATGGTGAACCGGAAGAAATAGCCTCGGTTTGAAAAAACAAAAGGCCCGCTGTGAAGCGGGCCTTTTGTTTTCAGGTCATGGTGCACCAGGAGGGACTTGAACCCCCACACCCTTGCGGGCATAAGGACCTGAACCTTACGTGTCTGCCATTTCACCACTGGTGCAAAAGAACGGGTTTCAAGCTATCAAAGGCCCCCCTTCCCCGTCAACCATTTGTTTCGGTTTGTTTTCATTGGCGCCTTCCGGGTATTTTTCCGTCATCCCAAGCGAAGGCCCGCTTCGGGCCGGAGTCGAGGGATCTCCGCACTTTGCCGGCCCGCACGAGATCCCTTCGACTACGCGCAGGGCGGGCTCCTCGACTCCGCTCGGGATGACGAAAAAGCTGCAAAGCC
>CAIKKV010000520.1 GCA_903828035.1 uncultured bacterium | reverse complement strand
GAATCGCCGGAGAGCGCCGTGTCCGCGCCGTCTTTCCAGTTCTTGTGGTCGGCATGGAACAGGTTCTTGCCGTCGCCCTGGAGCGGATTGCCCAGAAGGCGGGTGAAGAAGAGCTGATCGATCTTCCGCGCGGCCCGCGCCCCCATGCCCTCGGGCACCTTCATGAAGGCGGCCAGGTCGTCGTTGTAGATCATCTCGCGGGTGAGCGCGAAGATCTTTCCGAACGTACCGAGCTGGTTGGTGGCCTTCTCCTCCTTGAGCCCGCCGTGCTTGAGTTCGCCGTCCGGCGCGACCGGTTCCAGGTCGCCCACGTCGGTCAGCCGGTAGCGTTCCGACTCCTTGAAGTCGTTGAGCTCGCCCTCGGAACAGAGCCGGGTCGCCACGATGGGCTGGGCCTCGAACGAGCGGAGCAGCTTCTTGTTGGCGACGTTGTTCAGGATGCCGGGGAGCGAGACCGTGTCGAACGCGGCCCGGATCGTATCGTTGCCGAACGTGCGCGGGATCGGCTTGCCTTCCAGTTCGGCGCACTCCGCCATCAGGGTCTGGAGGCTGATCTCGCGGTTGGCGTAGGCGCTCTCGACGACCTGCTCGCCGTATTCCTTCACGAGCGCCACCTCGGGGAGGTGCGCTCGCAGGCAAAGCGAGGCTTCGAGGCTCTTCTGGTTGAACGCCGCACCTTTGTCGGAGCGGGTCACGATGTGGATGTCGGCCTGGGGCCGGTTCTCGCGCATGGCCTTGAGGACCTTCTGCGAGGTGTCCTCCACGGTCCAACCGAGCCGGATCGCATCGCGTTCGATGCGAGGGAACTCGTTGCCGCATATCTCCTGGATCGCGGAGACGCGCTCGCGCTCGGTCCGCACGGCCGCCTGGGCCTCTTCGCGGGCCTGGACGACCGCCTGGGCCGCCGAGGGTTTGGCCTCGACCGGCTTGACCGGCTCGTTCGGGGTCCCGGACCCGTTCGTCTCCGCCTCATACATCGCCTTGAGATTCGCGGTCTGATCGTCCGTCAGATCCGCCAGCACAAAGCCCTTCGCCTCAACCCACTTCTCGAAGTCCATCGTCATGACCTCCATGTTGCTTCCGTTCCCGTCGACTGCCGGAATCCGTCCGGCCGCTACCGTCGCACTCGTCGCGTCATCCGCGCCGAGCGCCACGAAACTCACTTCTCCCAACTTCGCCTGCCGAACCATGTAGACCGGCCCTGCGAACTCCTTCCCATTGGCGGCCGCCGACTTGCCTTCCGGCACGAAGACGACCTTCTTGACCGCCGCGCCCAGGCTCGCCTGCCAGGGAAATCCATTGTCGGACGCGCCCACCACCTCCTGCGCCGCGCTGCCCACCCCCGAGATGACTCCGCCCACCGTGAGCACGCCGCCGTCCACGCCGACCGTCTCGGTGTGGCCGACGATGCGGCCCGTGTCGTGATCCATGAGGATCGGCCGCGACTTCTTGCCAAGGGCCAGTCCGGCCATGTCCACGACAACCGGGTACGGCCAGCCCGCGAGCGTCATCGCGCCGCCCGTGTAGGCGGTCATGCTGAAGCGCCGGAGCGTCTTACCCTCGGCCGCCTGCGCGGCCTGGAGGTTCACGTTGCCCGCGTCGGCGCGGATATAGAACCCGCCCGGCACGGTCTTTCGCGGCCTATTCATCGATCTCGGTCTCCTGTGGGGTTGCGGCCGGTCCGGATTGAGGTTTTGCCTCCTCGGACAGGCCCAGTTCCTTCATGAGCGCCACTTCCTTGGCCCGCTGGCGCAATTCCATCTCCCAGTCTTTGCCCTGGCGGGCGAACTCATGCGCCAAGGTAGTCGTGTGGTTCCGGAGCCGGGTCTCCTGCGCGCTGGCCTCCTTGGCGGGGTCCACGTGCTCGAAGCCGTCCCAGAACCACTGATGGGGCGGAAGCGCGCGGAGCAGGTCCAGATTCCGGGTTAGGACGGCATATTCGCGGAGCCACGCGATCAGCACGCGGTCCAGGATGCGCGAGGCCATGAAGGCCTGATCGACGCGGATGGACTTGAAATAGGTCTGGTGGTCCAGGCGGCCGGAGGCATAGTTGTAGCCCGAGGAGTTGCCCGCCGCGATGTTGAAGGGCATATTCAGGCACCGGGCGATCTCGTTGAGGAGTTCCTTCTTGAACTCGGCGTATGTGGTGGCCGGTTGCATGGGCTCGACCTGGCTCATCTTCCAGCCGCCTGGCATGGTGAGGAGCATGTTCCGTTCGAGTTCGATCAGGTCCATGGGCTCGACAGAGTCCGCCTCGCCGTTGGCCGGAGCGTCTGTGTAGAGGATGCCCGCGAAGTTGGCCGCCGACTCGGCCGCAGACAGGACCGCCAGCGTGAAGCGCCGGAGTTGCGCGAAGAGCGGGAGCGCGGGCGTGATCTCGGGGATGCCCCGGTGCTGGCCGGGCCGGTCTTGGCGAAAGGCGTGGATCATGGATGGGGCCGGGATGACGGTGAAGTCCTCGAACCCCATGCGATACGCGCCGCCTGGGTGGTCCTTCATAACCCGGTAGGCGATGGGGTTCCCGAAGTCGTCTAGGACGACGCCGTCAATCTCGTTCTCGTCCCGTGCGTGCCGGAGCGGGCTCGCGACCTGGTCGGCTTCCACGAGCAGCAGGTCGATCTGCACGTCGTGCTCGACGGCGGGGTTGAAGGCAAGAAAACCGAACGACTCGCCATCCTGTGATCGCGCCATGCGCATGGTGCGGAGTTTCTGGGGGAGCCCTATGGCCTGTGACCAGCCGTGGAACGCG
>CAIKKV010000519.1 GCA_903828035.1 uncultured bacterium | reverse complement strand
TGCTGATAGGGCACGTCCACGCTAAGCTGCCCCCGGATGGCGGGCAGGTCGTCGCGGGCCATGGTCAGGGTGTCGCCGATATGGAGGACGGGCAGGTCCAGGGGCCACTCGACGACGTAGGTGAAGTCCTGCGGCGTTCCGTCTCCGGAGAGGCGGTCCAGCCAGGCAATCTCGGCGCCCAGATCGGGCTGCACGGACCGCCCGGGGAACATGAAGCCGGACTGCATCGGGTAATAGAAGTCGAAAACGTAATTGGTGGATCCGCCCGAGTCTCCCGCCTGCTTGGCCCAGTAATAGCCTTTGCGGTCACGGAACCGGGGGCCGGCCACCTGGTTGTTCGACGAGCAGTTCGAGGGGTACATCAGCGAAAGGGGCAGGGGCGGCTGGATCATCAGCCCCGCGTTCAGGAACCGCTCGAAATTATATACAGAGTTGGTGGGAACGACCTTGAAGGCCTCCATGTACGGCCGGTTGCTCAGGGTCAGCGGGCTCTGGCAGTCCACCAGCACGAACGGGTCGGACGTGTAGCCCGTCCCGTTGGTGACATTGAGATCACAGCGCAAGGCATACACCGTGCTCTGGAAAATGATCGCGTGCTCCTCGTTGGGATTATAGCCGTGCTCCTTGCGGTCGTTCTGCACATAGAGCTCGATCGTGACACCCGACAGATCAATGCCCGGCAAGACCTGCGAGACGCCTTCCGCCTCGAACGCCACCCCGGCCTCCGGGAGATCCAGATGGTTGCCGAAATCGCTCGTGTCGCGCACCTGCTCCTCCGCATCGAAGCGATAGCGGGCGCAGAGGCCCTTATCCCTCGACTCCACGGAAATATTCATGTGGTCACGAAGCAGCGCCGGCGTGCGCGCCACGGACCAGACGCGAACCTCATCCATGGCGCCGGAATAAAAGTCTTCGGGCGTCACGCTGTCGCTCGCCTGGGCGCCCAGCCGGAAGGGAGCGGAATCGGAGGCAAGAGTCCCGATGAACGGGCTCGCGCCCGCCTCCTTGCCGTCCAGATAAAACGTGACCGAGCCCCGGCCGACCACCGTCACGGCGAGATGCTGCCACTTGCCCGTCAAGCCGGCGGTCGCGCGATACCAGCGCCCCCCGGCATACAGCTCGGGAACGGAGCCATTCAGCCGCAACTTGTAATTGCTCCCCTTGTCGATCAGATATTGCATCCCGCTCATCGCGTCCGGCTTCAGCCAGAGCTCGAGCGTCATCTGGCTGGTCATCGCCAGGCCGTTCGGATTGTTCCGGGAGAGATGGCAGCCGAAAAACTGGGCATCCTCCAGCGCCATGCCGCCCCGGTCGAACCGGATGCAGGAGAGCTGCCGGTCCTCGGTGTAACCCGTGTTCCCAAGCCCGCTGGCGATCGCAATCTCCCGCGGCTGGGACGGCCAGTCGCACGCGAAGCGATTGGCCAGACTGGGGAAGAAAATGGGCTTCGGCAGATCGAGCTGCTTGCTGCGATTCGCCCACCAAACCTCAAGCGGACCCTGGTTCACGGGAAACACATAGGAGTTCAGGTCGGCCACATCCGTGTAGCCGGCGGGATAGCGGTACGTGCCGATGTTGTAGGCTTTCCCGGAGCTCGCGCCGTTGGTGTAAAGGTAGCCTGGCCATTCACCGAAATCCTCCTCCAGGAGGGCGCCGTTAAGGTCCACGGGGCGCAGCTCGCGGGCAATGTTCCATTCCGTCGGACTCGTGCCGAAGACGGTGTTGGTACGTGAGATGGAGCGCACCGGCTCGAACCAGACCTCGTTTCCGGACGCATATTTCAGCAGGCAGTAGCCTTCGTCAACGGTGGACAGGGCGCCGTTTTTCAGCACCGGCTTATGCGTCTCCGGCTGGGTATGGGGCATCAGGTCGACCTGCAGGGAGGGCGGGAAATAGACCTTGGGAATGGGGTCGCCCGTCTCCCCGCGCACGAACAACTGCGCGTTGGACCCCCACTTCACGTCATAGATGTCCACTTCGAACGGCCAGAGCACATCCAGCTGCTCCTTGGCCTTCCAGTAAATCTCGATGC
>CAIKKV010000518.1 GCA_903828035.1 uncultured bacterium | reverse complement strand
CAGCCGGGTGGGGGTGCGGTCGGGCAGCGCGCCGATCTTCGAGGTGGAGGCCAGGGAGAAATGGGCCAGCAGCGGCGCGTACTGCGTGAGCGGGTGCCCGCTCATGTAGAAGCCGAGCAGCTCCTTTTCCGAGGCCAGCATCTCGTTCTGGGGCCAGGGCGGGGCGGGCGGCAGCTCATCGCCGTTGCCGGCCTGCGGCGTGCCCTGGTCGAGCATGTCAAACAGGCTGGACTGGCCGGAGCGTTTGTCGCTGAGCGCGCGCGCGGCGCGCGACATGGCGAAGTCGATGCCGCCGAACAGCCGGGCGCGGTCGGGCCCCAGCGAGTCGCAGGCGCCGCAGCGGATCAGGCTCTCGAGCGCCTTCTTGTTGCAGGCGGCGCTGTCCACCCGGGAGCAGAAATCAACCAAATTCTTGAAGGGCCCGTTCTTCCGGCGCTCGGCGACGATGGCCACGGTCGCGCCCTCGCCGACGTTCTTGATGCCGGCCAGGCCGAAGCGGATGGCCCGGCCCTCGGGCAGGAAGCGGACCTCGCTGGCATTGACATCCGGCGGCTTGACCTCCAGGTCCATGGCGATGGCCTCGTCGATCAGGTGGGGGAGCTTGTCGGCGTTGCCCATTTCACTGGAGATCAGGGCGGCCATGAACTCGGCGGGATAATTGGCCTTGAGCCACGCGGTCTGGTAGCAGAGGATGCCGTAGCCCGCGCTGTGGGCCTTGTTGAAGCCGTAGCCCGCGAACTTCTCGATGTTGTCAAAGATGCCGCCGGCGAGTTCCGCGCGGATCTTGTTGGTCTTCATGCAGCCCTCGATGAAATTGGCGCGCTCCTTCTGCATGGCCTCGGCCTTTTTCTTGCTCATGGCGCGGCGCAGGAGGTCGGCCTTGCCCAGCGTGTAGCCGGCCAGCACCTTGGCGGCCATCTGCACCTGCTCCTGGTAGACCATGACGCCGTAGGTGTCCTTGAGCACCTCCTCGAGCAGCGGGTGGTCATATTCAAACTTGACCCGGCCGGTCTTGCGCTCCACGTACTCCGGGAGCATGTTCATGGGGCCGGGCCGGTAGAGCGCGATGACGGCGATGATGTCCTCGATCGAGGTGATGCCGATGCGGCGGATCAGGTCGCGCATGCCGCCGCTTTCAAGCTGGAAGATGCCGACCGTGTCGCCGCGGCTCAGCAGCTCGTTGGTGGCCTTGTCATCCAGCGGCAGCTTCTCCAGGTCGACCTCGACGCCGTGGCCGGTCCGGATGAACTCCACCGCCTCCTGGATGACGGTGAGCGTCTTGAGGCCGAGGAAGTCCATCTTGAGCAGGCCGATCTCGCCCAGCGGCTCCATGGTGTACTGCGTGATGGTCTCGCCCTCCTTGTCGCGGCAGAGCGGGACGATCTCGATCAGCGGCTTCTCGCCGATCACGACGCCGGCGGCGTGGGTGCCCTGGTTGCGGTAGAGGCCCTCGAGGACGAGGGCGTAGCCCATGATGCGCTTGCAGTCCGGGTCGGTCTCGTAGGCGGCGCGGAACTCCGCGCTCTCCTGGAGGGCGGTCTTGAGCTTGATCTTGGGGTCCTCGGGGATCATCTTGGAGAGCTGGTCGCACTTGGCGAAGGGGACCTCGAGGACGCGGCCCACGTCGCGGATCACGGTCTTGGGGCCGAGCGAGCCGAAGGTGATGATCTGGGCGCAGTTCTCGCGGCCGTACTTGTTCTTGACGTACTCGATGACCTCGCCGCGGCGCGACTGGCAGAAGTCGATGTCGAAGTCCGGCGGGGAGACGCGCTCGGGGTTGAGGAAGCGCTCGAAGATCAGCTTGTACCTGATGGGGTCCAGGCCGGTGATGCCGATGCAGTAGGCCACCATGCTGCCGCCGCCCGAGCCGCGGCCGGGGCCGACGGGGATGCCGTGGGTGCGGGCGAAGTCGACGAAATCGCGGACCACGAGGAAGTAGTTTATGAAGCCGGTCTTCTCGATGATGGCGATCTCGTCATGCAGGCGCTGCAGCAGCTCCCGCTCGCGGGCGTCCGCCGGGTGCGCGGGGTCGGCGATGCCGTAGTGGCGCCGCATGCCCTCGTACGCCACCTGCAGCAGGTACTGCTTCTGGGGCATGCCGCCGGGCACCTTGAAGGTGGGGAAGTGCATCTTGCCGGAGATATCGATCTCGACGTTGCAGCGCGAGGCGATCTCCACCGTGATGTCCAGCGCATCGGGATGGTCGCCGAAGAGCTGCTCCATCTCCTCCCGCGTCTTGAAATAAAACTCCTGGGAGCTGTAGCGCATGCGCTTCGGGTCGCTCATGACGGTCTGGGTCTGGATGCACAGCAGGACCTCGTGCGCCTCGGCGTGCGACTTCTGGACATAGTGGACGTCGTTGGTGGCCACCAGCCGCAGCCCGGTTTTTTTGGCGAGCTCGATCATGCCGGCATTCACGGGCTTCTGCTCCGGGATGCCGTGGTCCTGGAGCTCGAGGAAGAAATTGTCCCTGCCGAAAATATCGGCATATTCGCCGGCGGCCTTCATCGCCTCGGCCGGCAGGCCCTCGGAGAGCCGCGAGGCGACCTCGCCCTTCAGGCAGGCGGAGAGCGCGATCAGCCCTTTTGAGTGCTGCGCGAGGATGGCCTTGTTGAGGCGGGGCTTGT
>CAIKKV010000517.1 GCA_903828035.1 uncultured bacterium | reverse complement strand
CCCGTGCGCGAGCGCAAGGCCGCGGCGCCGAAGCCGCGCGAGGCGCCCCCCGCGCAGGAGCCGCCCGCCTCCGTGCCCCCCGGCGGCACCCTGCTCTATCCCGATTACAAGCTGCCGCCCGTCACCCTGCTCCAGAGCGCCGAGGGCGGCGCAGTCCTGACGATCGAGTCGGACGAGGCGACGACCGGCAAGGTGATCGTCGAGACGCTGGCCGACTTCGGCATCGAGGTCCAGGTGACCAATGTCGAGCACGGCCCCGTGGTGACCTGCTACGAGCTGCTGCCGGCGGCCGGCGTGAAGGTGGAGAAGATCGCCGGGCTGAGCAACAACCTGGCCCTTTCGCTCAAGGCCAAGAGCGTCCGCGTGCAGGCGCCGATTCCGGGCAAGGGCGTGGTGGGCGTGGAGGTGCCCAACACCACCGCCAGCGTGGTGATCCTGCGCGACATGATCGAAAGCGACGCCTGGCGGCAGAGCAAGGCCCAGCTGCCCCTGGTGCTGGGCAAGGATGTGGGCGGCAACGACCTGATCGCCGACCTGGCCACCATGCCGCATCTGCTCATCGCCGGGACCACGGGCTCGGGCAAGACCGTCTGCATGAACTCCATCCTGGCGGGCCTGCTGATGTCCCGCACGCCCGCGCAGCTGAATCTCGTGCTGGTGGATCCCAAGATCGTCGAGTTCACCTCGTACCGCCGCCTGCCTCATTTGGTCGGCGCGCGCAAGGAGGTCATCACCGATCCCAAGAAGGTGGCCGGCGCGCTGCGCTGGGCCATCAATGAGATGGAGCGGCGCTACAAGCTGTTCGCCAAGGCGGGCGTGCGCCACATCCAGGGCTACAACAGCCGGCCCCAGGCCCGGCAGCCCGACCTGTTCGGCGGCGAGGCTCCGCCCCCGCGGCAGGACGACTACCTGCCGTACATCGTGATCGTGGTGGACGAGCTGGCCGACCTGATGATGACCGCGGCCAACGAGGTGGAAAGCCAGATCACCCGCCTGGCCCAGCTGTCGCGCGCCACCGGCATCCACATGATCCTGGCCACGCAGCGGCCGTCGGTCAATGTCATCACCGGCACCATCAAGGCCAACTTCCCGGCCCGCATCGCCTTCCAGGTGGCCCAGATGAACGACAGCCGCACCATTCTCGACGCCAAGGGCGCGGAGAAACTGCTCGGCCGGGGCGACATGCTCTTCATGCCGCCCGGAGCCAGCAAACTCATCCGGGCCCAGGGCGCCATGACGACGGATGATGACATCCGCCGCATCGTGGATTTTATCAAGAAACAATGCCCGCCTCCCCAGGAGGAGCCGGCACCGGTCGCCGGGAACGGGGCGGGCTCCTCGGTCCGGAAAGCCCCGGCGGCGGACTCGCCTGATACGGCCGCCCCGGCCGACGCCGATCTTCCGGCCGCCAAGATCGGTCCGAGCTTTGATGACATGCTGGTCAAGGGGGGCGGGGGCGATGACGCGGATGACGAGTTGATCGCGATGTCGATCCAGATCATCCGCGAGACGCAGCGGGCGTCGACCTCATCGCTCCAGCGGAGGCTTCGTATCGGCTATACGAGGGCGGCCCGGGTGATGGATGTACTGGAGGAGCGCGGCATTGTCGGGCCCGCGCGCGGGTCCGATCCTCGCGAGATCCTCATTGATTTGGATGGTGAGGTGCCGAATAATGCGCCCGATTCAGAAGAAAGGCAGGAGCCATGACGGATATGTTTTCACCGGGGGCAACCCTGCGTGCGGCGCGCGAGAAGCGTAAGCTGACCCAGGCGGATATCAGCGAAGCGACCCGCATCAAGGTCCATGTGATCAATGCGATCGAGAACAACGATTTCAGCGGGGTGGCGGCCCCCTTGTACGGCAAGGGCTTCATCAAGATGTACGCGGAAGTCGTCGGGCTGGATCCGGAGCCCCTCCTGCGTGATTATATGGAGCGGCATGCGCGCGCCGTCCATCCTTCGCTGCAATCCGAACGGCCGCCCGCGCCACCGTCAAGCAATGGAATCCCCATGCCCTCGACGCTGGACCGGTTCAAGACGTCCGGCGGGGCGGCCTGGGACCGGATTGTCGCCGACGTGGTCTCCTCCTTCCAGGGCGTGCTCGAAACCTGGCGGGTGGCCTGGGTGCGCTGGCAGGCGGCGCGAAAGGAAAACTCCGAAGTGACACGGCGTTATACGCGCGGGTATGCGGGGCCGGAAGCCCTTCCGATGTGGCGCTATCTGGCGATCGGTGTGGCCGTGGTTGTGGTCGCGGCCGTGTTGGTTGCCCTGATCGGACT
>CAIKKV010000516.1 GCA_903828035.1 uncultured bacterium | reverse complement strand
CCCGCAGCCCGGCGTCCACGATCACCGGAATCCCGCTGTCCCGCACGATCCGCTGGATCATGTCCCACGCCCGAAGCCCCTGCCCGCTGCCGATGGCGGAGCCGAGCGGCATGACGGAGGCGCAGCCCACCTCCTCAAGGCGCTTGGCCAGCACCGGATCGGCGGGGATATAGGGCATGACCACAAAGCCCTCCTTCGCCAGGATGCGGGCGGCTTCGTAGGTTTCGATGGCGTCGGGCAGGAGATGGTGGGGATTCGGGTGAATCTCCACCTTGATGAAAGGGCTGCCGCACAGGTCGCGGGCGATATGGGCGGCGCGCACCGCCTCGGCCGCGTTCATCGCGCCCGAGGTGTTGGGCATCAGCGTGATTCCTGTCAAGGACGCCAGGACGGCGGCCGGGTCCTCCTCCGGCCGCTCGGAGTTGAAGCGGCGCAGGGCCACGGTGACCAGCTGCGCCCCGGCGGCGACCGCGGCGCGGCGAAGCGTATCGCCGTCCGCAAACTTGCCTGTACCCAAAATGAGGCGCGACGTGAAGGCGCGCCCTCCCAGTAGCAGCGGTTTATCCGTCATCCTGTCCCCTATCCGCCCCCGGCGAAGGCGAGTATTTCAACCTGATCGCCCTCGCTCAACGTCCGCTGCTCCCGCTCCGGAAGCGGCACCAGGTCGCCATTCAGGAGCACGGCCACCCGGCCGGGCTCGATGCGGCGGCTGGCCAGGAAACCGGCCACCCGCGCGGGCCCGTCATACCGGACGGCCTCTCCGTTCACCGTCAGGTTCATGGCTATCCCTGCCGGAGCGCCTGGTCCATGTCGGCCTTGATGTCCTCGACATCCTCCAGGCCCACGGAGAGGCGGATGTAATCGGCGGTGACGCCGGTGGCCGCCTGCTCGGCCTCGGACAGCTGCTGGTGCGTCGTCGATGCCGGATGAATGACCAGCGTCTTGGCGTCGCCGATATTGGCCACGTGGGAGAGCAGCTTCACCGAGTCGATGAACTTCTTGCCGGCGGCCAGGCCGCCCTTGACCCCGAAGCCCAGCAAGCCGCCGAAGCCCTTCTTGAGGTACTTCGAGGCGACCGCGTGGTTGGGGTTGTCGGGCAGGCCGGGATAGTTGACCCAGCTGACCAGGGGGTGCTTCTGGAGCCAGCGCGCCATCTCGAGCGCGTTGGAGGAGTGGCGCTGCTGCCGCATCGGGAGGGTCTCCAGGCCGATCAGGAACTCGTGGGCGTTGAAGGGGCTCATGGCGGCGCCGAGGTCGCGCAGCAGGGTCACGCGCACCTTCAGGATGAAGGCCACGTTGCCCATGCCCGGCACATTGCCCAGCGCATCCCAGAACACCAGCCCGTGGTAGCTCGGATCGGGCTCGGTGAACTCGGGGAACTTGCCGGTGTTCCACTTGAACCGGCCGGAATCCACGATGACGCCGCCCAGCGAGGTGCCGTGGCCGCCGATATACTTGGTGGCGGAGGCGACGATGATGTCGGCGCCGAAGTCGAAGGGCCGCACCAGGCCCACGCCCACGGTGTTGTCGACGATCAGGGGGATTCCGGCCTCATGGGCGATCTTGGCCAGCGCCTCGAAGTCCGGCACATCCAGCTTGGGGTTGCCGATGGTCTCGCAGTAGAGGGCGCGGGTCTTTGGCGTGATGGCCTTCCTGAAGGCGTCGGAATCGCGGGAATCGACGAACGTGACGCTGCGGCCGAGCTTCGGGAAGGTGTTGTGGAAGAGCTGGTAGGTGCCGCCGTAGAGGTTGTTGCCGGCCACGATGTGATCGCCCAGGCGGGTGATGGCGAGGAGGGCATAGGTGATGGCGGCCTGCCCGGAGGCGACGGCGAGGGCGCCGGTGCCGCCTTCGATGGCCGCCACGCGCTTCTCGAACACATCGTTGGTCGGGTTCATCAGGCGCGTGTAGATATTGCCGAACTCCTTGAGGGCAAAGAGGTTGGCGGCGTGCTCCGAGCTTTTGAACACGTAGGAGGTGGTTTGGTAGATCGGCACGGCGCGGGATCCGGTGGTGGGATCGGCGACCTGGCCCGCGTGAAGGGCAATCGTATCGAGCTTGTAGTCGGACAT
>CAIKKV010000515.1 GCA_903828035.1 uncultured bacterium | reverse complement strand
GCTGAAGCTCCTGCGGTTGAACGGGTATGTGCCCATCGGCCTGGAGGAGGTTCGCGCCTTCTACTATGACCATAAACCGCTGCCGCGCAAGGCGGTGTTGACGACCTTTGAACAGTCCCGGAAAAGCTCGTACTTCGATACCCGGCCCATCATGCGGCAAAACCGGTGGAAGGCCGTCATGTTCGTGTGGAGCAAGCCGATTCGCGACGAGGATCCCTCCGCCCTGCGCTGGCCCTATATCCATGACATGCTCCTTTCCAAGACCTGGGACATCGGCGGGGAGAGCGACGACGGCTTCAAGGCGGTCCAGGCCAACCCCCAGGGACGGAAGGGCAATTTCATGTCCACTCCCATGTGGATCGCGCAGGAAAAGCGTTATGAGACTCCCGAGGAGTTCGGCAAGCGGATTGAAGAGGACGTCAAGGCGAACCGGGACGAAATCGTCAAACAGACGGGCGTGAAGCCACTCGCGTACGCCTTCCCCTACGGGGATTTCGGGCAGTATGACAGCCGTGCGCTATTGACGCGCCGCTTGAACCTGGACCTGGTCGGGAAATATTTCGATCTCGGATTCCTTCATGGCCCCATGGCCCTGAATACGATCCACAGCGACCCGCGCCATTTGAATCGCCTTCTCGTGGATGCGAAGTGGACGCCCGAGGAGCTACTTGCCCGCCTGGAGCGGAGCTGGCCCGTGCGGCGGGAGTTCCGGGATTTCCCGACCACGCTCAACACCGCCTGGGTGAACGAGTGGGGGGTATCCGAACCCGCTTCCAACCGCCTTGATCTGCATGCCGCAACCAACACGACTGGCGCCAAGATCTGGCTGGCGGGCAGCGATCTGCTCCAGAACTTCCAGACGCACATCCAGTTCCGTCTGATCGACGGGCAGTTCGGCTGCTACCTCAGGGCCATGCCCGATGGCGAGACGCACATCAACGTGGGTGTCGATACGGCGGGCCACGCCTGGATCCGGCAGAAGTTCTCAGGCTTGGAAGCCTTCACCCTGGCGTCGTCCGCGGTCGTCATTCCCGCAAACGGGCTGTGCACGATGGATATCACCTTGCGGGACAATCTCTGTTTCGTGCGGTTCAACGGGGAAATGTTGAGCCAGACGGGCGTCCGGCTCCGCGGCAAGCCGGAGTCGGGCATGCTGGGGCTCAGCATCTGGTCCCCGGACGCCGGCAAGGCCCGGGTGGAAATCCGCGACCTGTCCATTGTCAACCAGGTGGAGCAGCTGATCCGGTGGAGGCCCGTGCTCAATCGCGGTCCCTACCTGGCCTGGTGGATCAACCATAATGCGGACCAGATGACCTACCTGTCGCCTCCCTGGGCCGAGGTGACCATGAACGGCCTGCAGGTGCATCCGAGCGAGGATATCCAGATCCTGCGCAACCTGGCCAAGGTCTACCGGTTCGCCATCTATCCCGCGATTACGGTGGAAAACGAGGCCGGGCTCGAGCGAATCCAGCCCGCGCGGCTGGTGGAGGACCTGCAGAAGGAGAATTACGACGGGCTCTTCCTGGACTTCTCCCCCCTGGAGCGGCCGTACATCGGCAAGATCACGCAGTGGATCAAGCAGATTGCGGATAGCATGTCCCCGTCCGGGCTG
>CAIKKV010000514.1 GCA_903828035.1 uncultured bacterium | reverse complement strand
GACCTGCAGGGTGCCGCGGAGCTTGTTCACCACCAGGGTCGCCAGGGCTTCGCCCTCAACGTCCTCGGCGATGATCAGCAGGGGCTTGCCCAGTTTGGCCACGTTCTGCAGCAGGGGAAGCAGGTCCTGGAGGCTGGAGATCTTCTTCTCCTGGATCAGGATATAGGCTCCCTCGAGAATGCAATCCATGGTCTCGGCGTTGGTCGAGAAGTAGGGCGACAGATAGCCCTTGTCGAACTGCATGCCTTCCACGACATCGCAGGTCGTCTCGATCGTCTTGGCTTCCTCAACCGTGATCGTGCCGTCCTTGCCGACCTTATCCATCGCCGAAGCGATGCTTTCGCCGATCTGGGCGTCGCCATTGGCCGAAATGGTGGCCACCTGGGCGATCTCGGTGTGGTCCTTGACCTTCTTGGACTGCTTGGCCAGTGCTTCCGTGATGCGGATCACGGCCTTGTCGATGCCCCGTTTCAGAGCCATCGGATCGGCGCCGGCGGTCACATTCTTCAGGCCCTGGCGGTAAATCGCCTCAGCCAGCAGGGTGGCTGTCGTCGTGCCGTCGCCGGCCGCATCGCTGGTCTTGCTGGCCACTTCACGGACCAGCTGCGCGCCCATGTTCTCGAAGGGGCAAGGCAGATCGATTTCCTTGGCCACCGAAACGCCGTCCTTCGTGATCGTGGGCGACCCGAACTTCTTGTCGAGCACCACGTTCCGGCCGCACGGGCCGAGTGTCGCCTTCACCGCGCGACTCAGCTTCTCGACGCCGCGCAGGATCGCCTGACGCGCGTCGGAATCATACTTCAATTGCTTTCCCTTGTCCGCCATATGATCGACTCCTTCTACCTTCTAACGTGAATGATATTATGTTGAGACTCTTAAACGATTATTCCAGCACGCCGAGAATATCTTCCTCGCGGATGATCATGTATTCCTGATCGTCCAGCTTGATCTCGGTCCCGCCGTACTTGGGCATGAGAACCCGGTCACCGGCCTTGACGTTGAACGGAAGAAGCTTGCCCGCTTCGTCGCGCTTGCCGGTGCCCACGGCAATCACTTTGCCTTCCTGGGGCTTTTCCTTCGCCGTGTCGGGAATAATGATCCCGCCCTTCGACACTTCCGAATCCTTTTTCGGCTGAACCAGCACCCGATCACCCAACGGCTTCACCTTCATCACTCGACCTCCTTGTTACTAACAGGATTCTACCCTCTCAGGCACACCCCCGGTGTGCCCGTTATTTCCTCTTGTCGTCCTTGATCTCGAAATCAGCGTCGATAACCTGATCCTTGTCGCCACCCTTCTTCCCGCTCTCGGCCCCGGCGCCGGGAGGCGCGGATTCCCCCGCCCCACCCGCCCCGCCGTCACCGCCGGGCTGCTGGGCCTTGGCGCTCGCGTAAAGCTCCTCGGAAACCGCATGCATCTCGGTGTTCAGGGCTTCCATCTCCGCCTTGACCGCGTCCGTATCCTTGGCTTTCAAGGCGTCGCGAAGCTTGGCCATGGCCGCCTCGACCTTGGCCTTCTTGTCGGCCGCCACCTTGTCGCCATGCTCCTTGAGCAGCTTCTCGGTCTGGTAAAGCAGGTTTTCGCCCATATTCAGGGCTTCCACCTTCTCTTTGAGCTTCTTGTCCTCATCCGCGTGGGACTCGGCATCCTTGACCATCTGATCCACTTCACGATCCGACAATCCGCTCGAGGCCTGGATCGTGATGTTCTGCTCGCGCCCGGTTCCCAGGTCCTTGGCGGACACCTTCAGGATGCCGTTGGCGTCGATGTCAAATGTCACCTCGATCTGGGGCATGCCGCGCGATGCCGGCGGAATGCCGTCGAGCATGAACTTGCCGATCGACTTGTTGGCCGACGCCATCTTCCGCTCGCCCTGGAGAACGTGGATCTCCACCGAAGACTGGTTATCCGCCGCGGTGCTGAAAATCTCCTTCTTCCGGGTCGGAATGGTCGTGTTGCGCTCGATCAGGACCGTGAACACACCGCCGAGGGTCTCGATACCCAGCGACAGGGGCGTCACGTCCAGCAGCAGCACATCCTTCACTTCGCCCTTGAGAACACCGCCCTGGATCGCGGCGCCGACGGCCACCACTTCATCCGGATTGACGCCCTTGTGGGGCTCCTTGCCGAACAGCTGGCGCGCTTTCTCCTGAACCTTCGGCATGCGGGTCATGCCGCCGACCAGAACCACTTCATCCACCTGCTTGAGGGCGGAATCCTTCATGCACGACTGGACGGGCTGGACGGTCCGCTCGACCAGGGCGTCCACGAGCTGCTCCAGCTTGGAGCGGCTCAGGACCACATTCATGTGCTTCGGCCCGCTGGCATCAGCGGTGATGAAAGGCAGGTTGATTTCCGTGCTCTGCGCCGTGGACAGCTCGCACTTGGCCTTTTCCGAGGCTTCCTTCAGGCGCTGGAGCGCCATCGTGTCCTTCGACAGATCCACGCCCTGGTCGCGCTTGAACTCTTCAATCAGCCACATCATGATGGACTGGTCGAAATCATCGCCGCCCAGGTGCGTGTCGCCGTTGGTGGCCTTCACCTCGAAGACGCCATCGCCAATGTCCAATACGGAAATATCAAACGTGCCGCCGCCCAGATCGTACACGGCCACGCGTTCGTCTTTTTTCTTGTTCAACCCGTAGGCCAGCGAGGCGGCGGTCGGCTCGTTGATGATGCGCAACACCTCGAGGCCGGCTATGCGGCCCGCATCCTTGGTCGCCTGGCGCTGGCTGTCGTTGAAATACGCGGGCACCGTGAT
>CAIKKV010000513.1 GCA_903828035.1 uncultured bacterium | reverse complement strand
CGCCGAGCGGGCCTGCGCCTGCGGATTTTCCAGGGCGTGCGTGGCCTGCGTGCCGGATGCGGAGGCGGCCGTCGAGGCGTTGCGGAGCCGCCTGCGGTCGGGCGATGCCGTGCTGCTCAAGGCCTCTCGCGGCGTGCGGCTCGAGCGGGTGGCGCAGGCGCTGGGTGCCGGCGGGGCGACTCATTGAGCCGGCTCGACCAGGTGAGGCGAGCCCTTGTGCTGGGGCTGGGCTCCAGCGGGCTGGCGGCCGCGCGGCTGCTGCGCCGGCGCGGCATCGCCGTGGCCGCGGCCGATGCCAAGGCGCCCGCGCAAGCGGTGCTTGACGAATTGAAAAGCCTGGGCGTCGAATGCCTGGCCCCGTGCGGCGAAACCCTGGACGTTGAGGCGGACCTGGTCGTGGCCAGCCCCGGGATTCGCGCCGATGGCGCCTGGATCCGGGGGTTCCGCTCCCGCGGAACTCCGGTGATTCCCGAAATGGAGCTGGGCTGGCTGTGCCGGGGCCGCGCGCGCGTGGTGGCGGTGACGGGGTCCAACGGCAAGAGCACGCTGGTCAAGCTGTGCGCCGAGGCGCTGGAGCGGATGGGCGGCCGCGCCGTGCCGTGCGGCAACTACGGGCGGCCCGTGTGCGATGCCGTGCTGGAGCGGGAGTGGGACTGGCTGGTGATCGAGGCCAGCACGTTCCAGCTGGAGACGGCCGAGGCCTTCCGGCCCGACATTGGCGTGCTGCTCAACATCTTCCCCAACCACCTGGACCGGCACGGCACCCTGGAGGCCTATGCGGGGCTGAAAGGCCGGCTCTTTGCGCATCTGCAGCCCGGCGACACCGCCCTGGTCCAGGAGGAGGCCCTGGCCGCGCTGCCGGTGCGCGACTTTGGCGCCGGCCGCCTGCGCCTTTTCGGGACAGGCCCCGCGTGCGACTACCGCCCGGCCCCGGGCCGGGTGCTGCTTCCGGGCGGCGGCGTGATATCTATTTCGGGGACGGCCTTCGACAACGAGATCCTGGGCCTCGCGGCGGCCGCGGCCGCCGGCGCGCTGGAGGCCGCGGGCGCCTTGCCGGCCGTGCTGGAGGCGGCGGCCGCGGGCTTCGTCATGCTGCCCCACCGCATGCAGGTCGTGCGGGTCCTGGGGGGCGTGACCTTCGTCAACGACTCCAAGGCCACCAATCTCACGGCTCTTTCGGCGGCCTTGCGCATGTGCCGGTTTCCGGTACGGCTGATCGCGGGCGGCCTGCTCAAGGAAACCGATTTGGGCGGGGTTAAAGATTTGCTGGTCAAAAAATGCGCGAAAGTATATGGTATCGGCAAAACAGCCTCTTGTCTCGAAAAGGCTTGGGGGGCGTGGGTGCCGTTTGAGGATTGCCGGGAGTTGGATCTGGCGGTTCGTGCGGCCTGGAGGGAGGCCAAAGAGGGTGACACGGTGCTCCTCTCCCCGGGTTGCGCAAGTTTTGATCAATTCAGGAATTTTGAGGAAAGAGGAGCGCGGTTTATATGTTTCGTACAAGAGTTGGAAACGGAGAAGGAAAGGCCATGAAAACCCCTGTCGTGATCGGTGTCGTTGTCGCCCTGCATTGTGTGGCTCTCGGAACCCTGCTGATGACTCAGGGCTGCGGGACATCCAAGGGGTCCGGCGGACCTGTTCAATTCCAGGATAAGCCGGCCGTCCTGCCCAAGCCTGCGACCAAAGACGTGATGCCCGAGAAGATGGCCAAGCCGCACGCCAAGCCGGTCATCAAGGAAGATGACGAAGATATCTTCAGCCAGCCGCTGCCGCCGATGAAGAAGGACGCCAAGGCGGCCAAGGAAATCAAGCCGGCCGCCGGAGCGACCAAGAGCTATACGATCAAGTCGGGTGATTCGCTCGGCTCCATCGCGAACCGCTTCAAGATCACGATGAACGAGGTCAAGGAGCTGAATCCTTCGATCAAGGACATCGCCAAGATCCGCGAAGGCCAGGTCATCAAGCTGCCTTCCTATGTCAACCTGAACGCGCCCGCTCCCAAGAAGCACTCCAAGCCGAAGGCGGTCAAGACGGTTGAGAAGGATGCCGTCGCTGGCGCCGTTGGCGGGGCCTTTGTCGCTCCGGCCGCTTCCGGTGCCGCCGCCGGGGAATATGT
>CAIKKV010000512.1 GCA_903828035.1 uncultured bacterium | reverse complement strand
TCGGTAAAGATCTCGAGCAGGAGGCTGTGCGGCAGGCGTCCGTCAATGAAGTGCACGCGCTGCACCCCCTCCTCGAGGGCGCGGATCGCGCTTTGCACCTTGGGGCGCATGCCCTTGTCGATGACACCCTTCCGCTTGAGGTCATCCACCTGGCTGATCTTGAGGGTGGAAATGAGCGAGGTCGGATCGGACGCATCGGCCAGCAGGCCGGGCACATCGCTCATGTAAACCAGGCGCCGCGCACGCAGGGCGCTGGCCACACGGCCCGCGACAAGGTCGGCGTTAACGTTGTACGGCTTGCCATCGTAACCCTCGGCCACCGGGGAAATGATCGGCACGAAACCGTCGCTGATCTCCTTCTTGATAAGCTTGACCTTAACTTCGGTGACATCGCCGACGTACCCGAGATCCACTTCGCGGCCTTCATCATCCCGGGTGAGTTTCTGGCAAACGAGGACCGAGTCCCCGGGCATGCCCTTGGGCCGGCCCTTGGCGGTGCTGATGGCGTCGCAGACATCCTTGTTCACGATTTCGTCGAGCGTTCGCTTGACCACCGCGATGGTGGCCTCGTCGGTCACGCGCAGGCCGTTGATGAAATTCGCCTTCAGCCCGGAGGTCTCCATCGCCTTGGTGATGGCCTTGCCGCCGCCGTGCACGACGACGACGTTGATGCCGACGGCGGCGAGGAACGCGATGTCGAAGGCCACGCGCGTCCGCCCGGCCGGGTCGGGATCATCCATGAAGCTGCCGCCGTATTTCACGACGAAGGTGGAGCCGTGAAAATCCTGAATGTAGGGCAGTGCTTCGATCAGGACCTTCGCCTTGGCCGTGATTTCAGCGACGTTCATTGACAGACAAAACGCCGGAGGCAGGACAAGTCGGCGTCAGGATTGCGAGGTATGCGTTCACTTTGGTGGATCGGAAACATTCGAATAAGGCGAACGCTCCGCTGATTTCCACAAAATTGTGCAGGCGGGCTGATGCCCGGGCACGTCCGGGTTGAATTTCTTCTTCACTCTGGGGCGCGCCACCCCAAGTTCTCCACCGTGTCCAGCACGTCACTCCAGTTCACCGACCGCAGTGCCCATCGCGCCTGGCTTGCCACGCAAGCCGCGCTGCCCGCCGGCTTCCGCGTCGGCACCACGCGCTTTGACTTCACGCCCCGTGAGGCCCCCAAGCCCGCGAAGATGACGCTGACACTCATCGTCCTCGACGAGCCCTCGCCGGACTTTGCCGCCATGTTCACGAAAAACGCCATGCCCGGCGCGCCGGTATTGGTGGGCCGCCGGCGGCTCGCTGAACCCGCGCTCGCCGCGATCATCGTGAACAACAAGATTTCCAATGTGTGCGCCCCGGGCGGCGTGGAAGCCAGCGAACGCATCTGCACGGAGACCGCGCGCCTCCTCGGTTTTGGCGCACAACAGATCCTGCCCAGTTCCACGGGTGTGATCGGCTGGGGTCTGCCGGTTGAGGCCATGACCGCAGCCCTGCCCGCCGCGGTGGCGGCGCTCGCCGGCGGTTCGGTCATGCCGGCGGCCGAGGGCATCGTGACCACGGATCTTTATCCCAAGGTGCGCCGGGCCGCCGTTGGTGCCGGCAGCATCGTGGGCATCGCCAAGGGGGCGGGCATGATCGAGCCCAACCTCGCCACCATGCTGGTGTACATCCTGACCGACCTGGTCGTCCCGCGCACCGCACTCCGCGCGATGCTGGCGCGGGCCATGGATGTGAGTTTCAACACCATCAGCGTCGACAGCGACACCAGTACTTCCGACACCGTCACCGCCATTTCCTCCCGGCGGGTGCCCTGCGCGGACCTGGCGGCTTTTGAGCGCGGCCTGCAGCAGGTATGCCGCGATCTTGCCGAGGATGTCGTGCGCAATGGCGAGGGGGTACGGCATGTCATTCGCGTGACCGTGCGAGGAGCCACCGATGCGCCCCAAGCCCGGGCAATGGGCAAGGCCATCGTCAATGCCCCACTCTTCAAATGCGCCGTCGCAGGCAACGATCCGAACGTGGGCCGGCTGGTGCAGGCCATCGGCAAACACGTCGGCGCCCAGGCGCCGGGTACCGATCTCTCCAAGCTGCGCGTGCAGATGGGCGGCATTGAAATCTTCGCCCAAGGTGTCTTCCAACTGAATCCCACCAAGGAAACCGCCCTGGTCGCGCATCTCAAGGAAGCGGAGCTCTATGCGAG
>CAIKKV010000511.1 GCA_903828035.1 uncultured bacterium | reverse complement strand
CTGTACGAGCTGGAGCTGGACAAGAAGAAACGGGAGATGGACCGCTTTTATGGCGAAAAAGGGGACATTGCCTGGGGCAGTCAGATCCGCTCATATGTGTTACAGCCCTATACCCAGGCCAAGGACGAGCGGACCGAGGTGAAAAATTCCAATATCCAGGCCGTGCTCGACGGCGATCTTGATCTGTTCGTTGAGGCGTATCTGAAGAAGCTGAGGCTGGCCGGATCGCCCACACCGGGAGGAGAAGTCCATGGCGCTTAGAAGCATGACGGGTTACGGGCATGGCGAGGCGGTTTCGAGCGGCATCCGCGTGGACGTGGATCTGAGCTCGGTCAACCGGAAGCAGTTCGATTTCCGGCTCAACTTGCCCCGGCCCCTCCAATTCCTGGAGTCCCTGCTCATGGAGGTGGTGCACGAATCCATTTCCCGCGGGCAGGTGAACGGGTCGGTGAATGTCACCGTCTCGGAGCACAAGCGGCAGCAGGGCGCCAAGGTGGACGGTTTCCTGGCGCGCGCGTTTGTGAAGGAGCTGCGCAAGATCGGCGCCGAGCTGGGCCTGGCCGACAACCTGGGCACCAGCCTGCTGACGCAGCTTCCCGAGGTGGTGCAGTACCACTATGTGGAGGAGGACGTCACCCTGATCCGGCCCGTGTGCGAGAAGGCGTTGCGCCTGGCCCTGGCGGCCCTGGTGGCCATGCGGGAGCGGGAGGGGGCGGCGATCGTGAAGGACCTGGCGGAGCGGATCCGGAAGCTGACGGCCATGCGGCAGCGGATCGCGAAGCTGGCCCCGACGGTGGGCCCCCGGTACCGGAAGAATGTGCTCGACCGGCTGAAGCGCGCCGGCATCGCGGTGGATGTCCGGGATAACGCCATTCTCAAGGAAATCGCCCTCATGGCCGAGCGGGCGGACATCAGCGAGGAGATCACCCGCCTGGAAAGCCATCTCAAGCAGGCGAACAAGCTGCTGGCCCAGAGCCGGGAGCCGGTGGGCCGCTCGCTGGATTTCCTGGCGCAGGAGATGTTCCGGGAGATCAACACGATCGGGTCCAAGGCCAACGACCTGGCCATCTCCCGGCTGGTCATTCATTTCAAGACCGAACTCGAGCGGTTCCGCGAGCAGGTGCAGAATGTCGAGTAAGGATCAGCGCCCCCGGGGGGAGCGTTTCTTCACGGACGTGCCGGCGCTTCGGCGGCCGCTCCTGATCGTCATGTCCGCTCCCTCCGGTGCCGGAAAAACAACGCTCTGCCAGCAATGGCTGGCGCGGTCGAAGAGCCTGGTGGCGTCGGTTTCCTGCACCACGCGAAAGCCCCGTGCGGGCGAGGTGCCCGGCGCCAGCTATCACTTCCTGGGCGAATCCGAGTTTGTCGAGCGCGCCGCGCGGGGTGATTTCCTGGAGCATGCGGTGGTGCACAATAACCACTATGGCACGCTTCGCCAGACGGTGCTGGAGGCCCTGACGCGGAATTGCGACATCGTGCTGGCCATCGACGTCCAGGGCGCGGCGGCGATCCGGAAGCAGGCCCTGGCCCCGGATGCCGATCCGCTGATCCGCAACGGGTACACGGATGTGTTCGTCGTGCCGCCCTCCTTTGAGGTGCTGCGGGCCCGGTTGACGGGGCGGGGAACGGATGCGCCGGCGGTGATCGAAACCCGGCTGCTGAACGCCGAGGCGGAGATGGCCCACTGGCGGCAGTACCGGTACGTGGTGGTG
>CAIKKV010000510.1 GCA_903828035.1 uncultured bacterium | reverse complement strand
GCCGCGCCGCCGACGTGCTCTGCCTTGACGATTTCAAGCGGATGGGCTGGGAGGCGAAGATCGCCACCGAGGACGGATCGCTGGGCGAAAAGGGGCTGGTCACCGGCGTGCTCGATCGCTGGCTCGACGCCCGCCCCGCGGGCGCTCCGGCGGGAGAAATCTACGCCTGCGGCCCCGACGGCCTGCTGAAAGCGCTGGCCGGCCGGGCCAAGGACCGCGGGCTCACCGCCTGGCTTTCCATGGACCGCCATATGGGTTGCGGCGCCGGCGTGTGCCTCGCCTGCGTCATCCGGGTCAAACGGCCCGATGGGAACGGCGGCGAGATCTGGGCCCGGGTCTGTAAGGAGGGGCCGGTATTCGAATCGCGCGAACTGGTTTGGGAGGGCGCCGCGTCATGAGTCAACCCCGCCTGGAAACGATGATCGGCCGGATTTCGATGAAGAATCCGGTGATGGTGGCGTCGGGAACCTTCGGCTATGGCCCCGAGTATGCCGAGTTTATCGACGTTGAGCAGCTGGGCGCGCTGGTCGTCAAAGGCGTCAGCGTGGAGCCGTGGGAAGGCAACCGGCCCCCCCGCATGGTCGAGGTGCCGGGCGGCCTGGTGAATGCCATCGGCCTGCAGAATCCCGGCTTCAACGGGTTCATGAAGACGTATATGCCCTTTCTCCGGACCCTCACGGTTCCGGTGATCGTCAATATCTGGGGGCGCACGCTGGAGGAGTATGGGCAGATTGCCGCCCTGTTCGAAAAGGCGGACGGCGTGGCCGGCCTGGAGCTGAACGTCTCCTGCCCGAACATCAAGGAGGGGGGCATTGCCTTTGGCACCGATCCCCTGATGCTGGAGCGCGTGGTGGATCTCGTGCGCAAGCAGACCACCCGCACGCTGATCGTGAAGCTGTCGCCCAATGTCACGCGCATCGCCGATTTCGCGCGGATGGCGGAGGCGGGCGGCGCGGATGCCCTGTCGCTCATGAACACCTATCCCGCCATGGTGATCGATATTGAAACGCGGCGGCCGGTGCTGGCGAATGTGACCGGCGGGCTTTCGGGGCCGGCCATTCACCCGATTGCCGTGAAGCTGGTCTACGAGGCGGCCAAGGCCGTGAAGATTCCGATCATCGGCATGGGCGGCATCCGGGAGGCCGCGGAGGCGATCGAGTTCCTGATCGCCGGCGCGCGGGCCGTGGCCGTGGGCACCGCCAATTTCACCGATCCGGCCACGGCCCTGCGCGTCGCGGACGGGATCCGGGCCTATCTGGTCCGCAAGAAGCTGGACTCGGTTTCGGAGCTGGTGGGAACCGTGAAGGTCGGCTCATGACCCTTCCGGCCGCCAAGCGCGCGTTGTTCTGGAGCCTGATGGTTGCGGCGGCGGCCGTGTCGGTTTGGTGGACGCTTCATGTGCGCTATCGCCCCGGCGCCGTGCTCGACGTCATCCCGGCGCAGGCGGCGTTTGTATCGGTTCATGACAATCCCGCCGCCCGCTGGCCGGACTGGAGCCGGAACGGCGCGATCCGGGCGGCCGCCTCGGCGGGCGGGCTGGATCTGGACGATTTCGCCAAGGAGCTGGAGACGCCGCGCGGGAAAGCCTGGCTCAAGCGGCTGGGCGGGCGCGAGGCGGCTGTCGCCTATGTGCCGGCCATGCCGTATTCGGGCGAGCCGGCCTGGATCCTCTCCTGCTGGGCGGGCGGGTACGGCCAGCGGCTGCGCTGGCTGATGGGGCTGTCGGGCGCCAAGCCGGTGGCGGGCCCCTGGGGCGACGCCTCGCACCCGGTCTGGCTGCTGAAGGCCAAGGGCCTTCCCGAAGGGATGCATTTGGCCCTGGGGATCCGCGAAGGCGTGGTGGTGCTGGCGATTTCGCCGGACGCCCTCTCGGCCATGCGGATCTGCCTGGACACGGCCGACAGCGGCCGGCGGCGGGCGCCCGTTCCCGGGCCGGAGACGGGCTGCGCGGACCGGGCCTGGCTGCGGGCCTCGGAAGCCGCCGGCGAGTGGCAGGTGACGATCGAGACGCTGACGGCGGACCGCTTCCAGGCCACGGCGCGGCAGGCGAAGCCCTGGCCGGAGAGCCTGGCGCGGCCGGCGGCCGGGGATCCCGCCGTGCTGGCCGGGCTTATGGCCGAGGCCGAGGGCGTGATGACGGCGCCGTGGGCGTGGGTCCGGAGCGGACTGGCGGCGCAGGCGGCCGAGTGGATTGGCCCGCTGAACACCCTGGTGCGGGAGGCGGCGGGCACGGAGCAGGCGAGGGTGGGCGTGGCCGTTTACGGGGGCGAGCATGCGGCCCGGATCCGGAGCGTCTTCGGCGGCGGAATCGAATCCTTTATCCAGGGCCTGAAAGTCCCGACGTTCCTGCTGGCGATTCCGGTGGCGGACGAGGCGGCGGCGCAGGCCGCGGCCGGGCGCTTCCTGGACCGGTTCAACAAGATCAAGGCGTTCGGCCTGGTGCCGCGGCCGGCGGGGATCTGCTACGGCTACGCCGTGACGGCGGTGGAGGGAACGCGGGGCGCGCTGTACAAGGATTTTGCGCCGTCGGAGCAGGTGGCCTATGCGGTGGCCGGCGGCTGGCTGATCGTGGGGAGTCACCTGGGCGCCCTGGAGGGCCTGCTGCCGTACGTTCCGCATGAGCGCTCGGCGACGGGCGGTGGCCTGGTGGGAGCGACGCTGCGGCTGGATGCGCCGACGTTCAGCCAGACGGTGGGCAAATTCCTTTCGGCCCTGTCGCTCGTCTATATGGGCTCGGAGTCGCCCGGGGCGGAGCAGGGGCGGGTCCGGCTGGCGGAGTGGCGGGGCTGGCTGAAGCGGCTGGCGCCCCTGGGTCGCGTGGAGGTGACGGCCCGGCCCGGCGCCGCCGGCGCCGAAATCGTCATTTCGGCGAACCGGGTGACGCCATAATCGTTTTCCTCGGGAGCGGGAGGGCGCATGATTCCTTTTGCAATTATCGGGACAGGCTGGCGGGCGGAGTTCTACCTGCGCGTGGCGCGGGCGTGTCCGACCCGATTCAAGGTGGCCGGCCTGGTCAGCCGCGCGGGGAATCCGGCGCTGGAGTCCCGGTTTGGCGTCAAGACCTATCCGGACATCGAGTCACTCCTCCGGGCGGCCAAGCCCCGGTTCGTGGTGACCTCGGTGCCGTGGGCGGTGAATCCCGGGCTGGTGAAGGCCCTGGTGGCGAAGGGCGTGCCGGTGCTGAGCGAGACGCCGCCCGCGCCGGACCTAGCCGGGATGGAGGAGCTGTTCCGCTTTGTCCGGCGCCGCAAGGGGCTGGTCCAGGTGGCCGAGCAGGTGCATCTGCGGCCGCTTCACCAGGCGCAGGCGCGCGTGGCGCGGGACGGCCGGCTGGGCGTCCCCCGGGAGGCCTATGTCTCGGTTTCCCACGGGTATCACGGCATCAGCCTCATGCGGCGCCTGCTGGGGCTGGGCTTCGAGAACGCTGTCATCACGGGCAGCCGGTTTACGTCGCCCGTGATCCAGGGCGACACCCGCCAGGGGCCGCCGGCGAAGGAGGCGCTGGTCCCGTCGGCGCGCGATTTCTACGGGTTCAACTTTGGGGACAAGATGGGCGTGATCGACTTCACGGGCGCCCAGTATTTCGGCCGGATCCGGGGCGGGCAGCTTCAGGTGCGGGGGGAGCGCGGAGAGCTGGTGAACGAGCGCGTGACCTGGCTGAGGGATTTCAGGACCCCGCTGCAGGCGGCCCTGGAGCGGGTGAGCGAGGGGGAGGGCGACGATCTGCATGCGGCCGGCCTGCTCGGCTACCGGATCGACGGCCGCTGGGTCTACCGGAATCCGTTCGGGGCGGGGACGGGATTGATGGACGACGAGATCGCGATCGGCGAGATGCTGATCCGGATGGACGCGGCGGTCCGGACCGGGAAAGAGTTTTACCCCCTGGCCGAGGGCTGCCAGGATCATTACCTGTATCTGCTGGCGCAGGAAGCGGTGGCCGCCGGCCGCCCCGTGAAGAGCCGCGCCCGGGTGTGGGCCCGGTAGGATAACGGCGGACGCGTTTTTCCTGAGCCCTTGAAGGTTGACAATTATTCGCGCCGCGCCTACTTTTACGTTTAACACGAGAGGTGCGATCATGGCTTCACCCGAACACCAATCCGCACGCGCGCTGGCCAAGGCGGTGCGGCTGTCCTCGCAGAAGATCCTGAATCCCGCGTGTCCGGCATGGGCGGCGGGGATTCCCGACCAGGCTCCGGTGCTCGTCATTCTCGCCGCCGGGAAGGGCACGCGGTTCGGCCAGGAGCCCAAGTGCATCCAGCGGGTCCGGGGCGTGCCCCTGGCGCGCCATTCCATCAACGCCTTCCGACGGTTTTCCCCCGCGCCCGTCATTGCGCTGGTGGGCTACCGCCATGCGGAGGTGGCCGCCGCGCTGGGGGACGATAACCTCTACGTGGTCTCCGACAATCCGGCCGGCGGGACGGCCTTTGCGGCTTATGAAGCCTTTTGCGCCCCGGGGCTGGAGGAGCGCGATCCGCTGCTGATCATCACCATGGGGGATCGCATCGTGCCCGAAAGCCTGTTCCGCCGGCTGTGGGAGGCGCACCGCGAGGGGCCCCGCGAGGCGGACCTGACCTTCCTGACGGCGCAGTACGAGCCGCCGAAGAACAAGGGCAAGGGCCGCGTGCTGCGCGATGAAAGCGGCCGCGTGAGGCGGCTGATCGAGGAGAACGACATCGCCGCCGAAAAGGACGAGCTGGCGCGCCAGGCCTTGCACAACCTGACCGAGGGCAACTGCCCCCTGTACGCGATCCGGGCCCGCCGGCTCAAGCGCCTGCTGGCGGCGCTGGCCAACGACAACGCCCAGGGGCAGTATTACATCACGGATATGATCGCCGCGATCAGCGCCGAGGGCGGCGAGATCCGCACCATCACCACCCGCCCGGCCGAGCCCGAGTACGACCTGCTCTGCTCGGATGTCACCAAGCCCATGGACCTGGCCCTGCTGGAGCAGGTGCTGGCCGCCCGCGAGGCCGGGCCGTCGGCGGATGACGGCATGGAGGCGGCGGCCCTCGCCATCGAGAGCGGCCACCCCCCGGGGCAGGTGGCGTCGATCGTGCGGCAGCTGGAGGAGCTGGCGGCCGGCATCGCCCGCGAGAAGATCGGCTTCCGCCATGCGCTTCCCGTGGGCATCGGCATGTCGGGCGGGCGCTTGCGCCTGGCCTTCATGCATCCCGATATGGGCCGCTTTTACGGGCCCGCCTGGCAGATGCCGATCGGCGCGGGCTCGGCGGAGGGCAACGAGCAGATTGTCATGCTGGTGCAGGGGGCGGATGACCAGCGGCTGCACCTGTATCCCATGGACCCGAAGTACCGGGAGAGCGTCAACGACCTGCCGTCCGACGCGGAGGTGATGTATCCGGGCGAAGGCATTGCCGACATGCACACCTACGAGGCGTTCGGCACGCGCATGAGCGAAGCACTCCTGCTTTCGCTGGGCTACTTCAGCGACGCCGAGCTCGAGGAGCGCCGGCGGCGGAGCCAGCCCCTGCCGCCCGCGTCCCTGTGGGTGGGGAACAACATGCGCCGCCCGTTTGCGCTGGTGGGGAACGCCATTGCCTCCATGCGCACCCTGCGCACCGGGCACCTGGGGCTGCGGGTACAGGAGTTCCTGGGGCGCGAGAACTTCAAGGGCCTGCGGGTTGTGTGCACGGGCGGCATTCCCAAGGGCGGATTTTCAAGCTCCTCGGCGCTGACGGTGGCGGTGAAGAACGCCCTGAATGCGCTGTATGATTTGGGCATTCCGGCGGACCTGCTGGTGCACCTGGCCTGCCAGGCGGAATACGGAACCGGCGTGCGGGCGGGGTCGCTGGACCAGGCGACGGAGCAGAAGGGGCGGGCGGGCCAGGGGGCGCTGATCTCCTCCAACCCGCGCGATCACTACTGCATTCTTGGAACGTTTCCCGTGCCGGCGGAGCGGTTCCGCATCCTCTTTCCCTTCAGCGTGGAGCGGGATCGGGAGGCGTGGCGCTGGTCCTGGGGCTTTTTCGCCGAATCGGTCAGCGGGCCGAAGCTGACGGCCGGGGAGTGGCGCAAGCTGACCGGAAAGGCCGCCGAGATGGCCGCCGTGCTGGTCCAGCTGCCGCTGGATACGAGCTTTTTCAAGCGGATCGAGGGGGACCTGCTGAAGGAGGGGCTGCTGAGTCCGGAGAGCCGGGCCTGGGTGGCCGGCCTGCTGCGCCAGCTTCCGTTGCGGATCGGGCGCGCGGAGCTGAAGGCGCGGGTGATGGCGGAGCGGGGCTGGTATCGCGACCAGCTGGCCGCCCACGAGAAGCTGGATCTTCCGGCCGCCGAGCGGAAGGCGGAGACGGCGCTGGAGTCGCTGTTCGACGGCTGGCGCGAGCCGGAGGGCGGCGTGCCGCTGAGGGCCATGCTGGCCTATTTGTTCGGCGAGGTGGCGAAGAACGGGTGGCTGGTTCATCATCCGGAGTCGTGGATTCAAAGCGTTCACTATTCGCAGCTGGGCGATCGCTGCGTGGAGCTCGACCCGGCCCGGCTGCCGTCTCGCGCGGAGATGGAGCGGGAGTGCGAGTGGGAGCGGGGCGCGGCGGGGCCGGCCCGGATGGCGCTCTGGCTGGAGCGCTTCGGGGCAAGGCCGTTCGATGTGGACCGCGGCCTGAGCGACGAGGCGCTGGCGGCGCCTGCGGAGTTTTACCGGCTGCCCGGCTCCAACTTCTTCCGCGGGCTGGCGCTGATTGACCTGGCCGAGGCCATGCTGCGGCGGGCGTTCGGGGACGACGCGATCGCGGTGCGCGTGAACGCGGCGGGGCAGGGCGATTTCTTCCAGGTGCATGTGGATACGCACAAGGCGGATCCGCTTGAGGTGAAGGAGTTCATCCGGCGGGCGTTTTACAATCGCTTCGGCCTGGCGCCGGATCCGGAGTTCGTGGAGCCGCATCCCGGCGGCGGGGCGTTTGGCGTCCGGCTGGCCCGCTACGAGGCGCTGCCCGATTTGATCCGCCGGCTGAAGAAATAGCGGATAGCGGATAGCGAAGATTGCCAGAGGTGGCGCCCGTTTGGTATTGTCTTTGGCTTATTCATACAGCAAGAGGCCCCATGAGATTAGTTGAAGCGATTTTCAAGAAGCGCATGTATCTGTCCCGCGCGCTGGGGGCGTTCGGCGTCGTGGCGTATGTGTTTATGGCGTCGATCTGGTCCGAGCGCCAGGGCGGGCTGGCGGCGGTCTTCTCGTTTGCCGGCATGCTGCTGGTGGCGGCGGGCGTGGTGGGGCGGGTGTGGGCGCTGAGCTACCTGGTGGGGAAGAAGAGCAAGTCGCTGGTCACGGAAGGGCCGTTTTCCCTGTGCCGCAATCCGTTGTACCTGTTCAGTTTTCTCGGCATGCTGGGAGTCTGCCTGCGCACCCAGACGCTGGCCATTCCGCTGGTGGTGATGCCCCTTTTCGCCCTGGTGCATTTGCGCAGCGTGCGCAATGAAGAGGCGAAGTTGCGGGCTATGTTTGAGGCGGAGTTCGATGCCTACGCCGCGCGCATCCCGCGGTTCATTCCCTCCTGGGCCCATTTCAAGGAGAGCGAGATGCTGTCCGTGAATGCCGTCCTGTTCCGGAAAGGGATCACGGAGCTGACGATGTTTTTCCTGATTATGGGCTTTATCGAACTGGTCGCGGCGCTTCACCGCACGGG